>JAGIAB010000158.1 GCA_017745135.1 Flavisolibacter sp. | reverse complement strand
GAAAAGTGTTTTTTTAAACCACAGCGGCACAAAAACACAACAACGGTTGATCGTTTGCGGATCATTGTCATGGGTTGCAAACAAAAAATTCATAATCATGGAATTGAATCGGCACTAATCCGGTACCTGCAAACGAAGTGCTGCCACGAAACACGATTAAAGAAATTGAACTGGCCTGGGTTGGGGATTTCAACAAAAAAGTGATGGCACTGCATGAAGCTACCGGTGCAGTAAAAGCAAAAGTGCACAGGACGTACAGGTATCATTTTTTGAAATCGTAGAGATTTGTGTAGTGCTCTTCATTACTACTTTCAACGTCTGTTGTGTCACTCACTGCACTGTTCTGTAATCCTATGCAGCATTGTGGAAGTCTCATTACTGATTTGAACAATTCTTTATTCGAAGAGGTTGAACCAGGGAGACACGGAGGCACGGAGTTTCACAGAGAGAGAACTTCCTCCGTGTCTTTGTGCCGCTGTGGTTTAAAAAAACACTTTTCTGTAGTGAATCTTTGAAACTTGTAAAGACTGTTTGTGATTTGATGATAAGTAATAAGGACGTACAAGAGTGCGACGCAAGTAAAGTCAAATAGTAGCAATACAGATTGGCTCATAAAAATCAATAATCAATTCTTCGCCAATTCTTCTCCATTAACATCCAGCAATTGCTCAAGAATACTGGCAGAAGTTTTTTCCGGATTTACAAGGTCGTGGAGTGTAACCTTATCAAGCAACCTGTCGAGAGTAAATTGTATCATTTGCCAAAGTGAACGTGAGGAACAATCTACGGAATGCGTGCATAGTTTTAAAACACCAACATGAGACTCACAAAATTCAGTGTCATACAAAGGACCACCGAGAGCTTTCAAAACTTTGTTGATGATAATTTGATTTGCGGGCATTGACAAAACATAACCTCCCTTGTTGCCCGGAGTGCTGTTCAAAAAACCCGACATCCGCAGAATACGTGTAAGCTTTGCAACGTAATGCGGACTTAACCCTTCGGCCTCACTCAATTGAGGAATGCTCATCCCCTCCTTGTCCTTACAAGCAGCAATGCGTATCAACAAACGCAAACCATATTCTTCCTGTGAGGTGATTTTCATTTAACTACAATTTTCTTTTATTCTGAGTGAAACGTGAAACGATAAACGTCAAATCGTTTCCTCAATTCAACATATTCGACAACATTGCAAAACACTTATTCAACTTGTCGCCAACTACGTTTAGCTCTTCCTTTTTTAAAAATCCGACGTCCACTGCAGTCTCTAATACCGCATCTATTTCTACAACCGACCCTCTTGAGATTTCGTAAAACCTTTTTCTTTCCGTTTCTGATTTCCGGCTAGAACCTTCAGCAAGGTTTAACTTCACTGACAATGCAGCCCTTCTCATTTGGGGAAGCATATTAAACTTCTCTTCTACAGGTAATAACTTCGAAACTTTATAAACTTCCATTGCCAATTCTCTTGCAGCCTGATAAACATTCAATGATTTGTGATTTAGTTGTAAAAACATATGGTCATTCAATTTTGCTGACTTTTGTTTTTCACATCTCACGTTTATCGTTTCACTTGCCTCGTTCTCACAGCCAACCCAATTCCAGTTGTGCTTCCTCCGACATCATACTTTTGTCCCATGGTGGATCCCAGGTTACCTGCACGTGTACATCGTTCACGCCTTCGATCGCCCTTACCTTTTGATCCACTTCCACAGGCAATGATTGCGCAGCCGGACAACTTGGCGCTGTCAGCGTCATAGTGATCTGCACATTATTGATAGGCAGAACATCAACACGATAGATCAGCCCAAGATCATAAATATTAACCGGGATCTCCGGATCATAAATACTTTTTATGATGCCAATTACCTTATCTCTTAAAACGTCTGTGTCCATCATAATGAGTAATGATTATTTGCTCGCAGTTTCCTGCTTAACCTTAAATGCCAACGCGTAGTTCTTCATTTGCTTTACCATTGCCAGCAACCCGTTTGATCTGGTTTGTGCCAGGTGGCTCATCATACCAATCTCTTTTATAAAATCCAGTTTTGCGTTTATAATATCATCAGGTGTTTGTCCTGATAATACACGGATCAACATGCTGATCAAACCTTTTACAATGACTGCATCACTTTCCGCTTTGTAGTAAATCCTTCCGTCTTTATCATCAGCCACCAGCCATACGGTCGACTGGCAACCTTTTACCTTATTCTCATCTTTTTTGTACTGATCATCTAAAGGCGGCAATTTCTTTCCAAGATCGATGATGTATTCGTACTTATCGTCCCAGCTATCGAACAACGAAAACTCTTCGATGATCTCCTGTTCTATCTCTTCTATAGATTTATGTTCATTCATAACTTCAGCCTGCCCTCTTCATCAAGATGAAAAAGGGATGAGTTTATCGTAACATTTTAATTGCTTTATTTAAACCTGCTATCAGCGCATCAATTTCTTCTTTGGTATTGTACATCGCAAAGGATGCTCTTGTGGTTCCAGGGATGCGATAGCAATCCATCAGGGGTTGTGCACAGTGATGCCCTGTTCGAACAGCAACACCACGATTGTCTAACAGAATTCCCAGATCTTGCGGATGTACATGATCAATTATAAATGAAATAACGCTGATCTTGTTCTTTGCCTTACCAATAATTTTCAATCCATCAATTCCTTCCAATTGCTCTGTTGCATATTGAAGCAATTCATTTTCATGATTGCGGATAGCGTCCTTACCAATTCCTTTTGTAAAATCCAGGGCAGCCTTAAAAGCTACTGTGTCCGCAATGTTTGGTGTACCAGCTTCGTATTTGTATGGAAGATCGTTGTAAGTAACATTATCGAAATAAACTTCTTTGATCATTTCACCACCACCCTGGTACGGAGGCATGGATTCCAGTAAATGTTTCTTTCCATACAAAACACCAACACCAGTTGGACCATAAACTTTATGAGAAGAGAAAACAAAGAAGTCTGTATCCATATCCTGCACATCAATATCCAGGTGAACCGATGATTGAGCACCATCCACTAAAACAACCGCACCAACTTTATGTGCCTTTTCAATGATTGTTTTTACAGGATTGATCGTCCCCAATGCATTTGATACATGAACGATGGAAACCAGCTTTGTTTTTTCAGAAAGCAATTTTTCAAATTCATCCATCAGCAACTCGCCATTCTCATTAATGGGAATGACTTTAATGATGGCGCCTTTTTCCTGTGCTACAATATACCAGGGAACAATATTGGAATGGTGTTCCATATTGGAGATAATGATCTCATCTCCCTCTTTTATATTTTGTCTTCCCCAGGTTTGTGCAACAAGGTTAATGCCTTCAGTTGTTCCTCCGGTAAAAATGATTTGTTCACGGGTTTCAGCATTAATGAATTGTTGTGCTGTGTCTCTCGTTGCTTCAAATGCAGCAGTGGCTTCTTCAGCTAAAGTATGAATGCCGCGGTGAATGTTTGCATTGTAATTGCTATAATAATTCACCAAAGCATCAATTACGGCCTGAGGCTTTTGTGTTGTGGCGGCATTGTCAAAATAAACCAGTGGCTTACCTTTTACTTCCCGCCTGAGCGCAGGAAACTGCCTGCGTACTGCAACAACATCGTAAGCTTTTTTTATGTCAATTGTTTCAATCATGATCTATGTATTAACCTACTTCTACTCCCAATCTCTCGGAAATTAACTGGTCAACATACTCACGAACCTTTTCAGGCTTGATGTGTTCGAGAATATCAATAGCGAAAGCATGGATCAATAAAGACTTTGCAGTCCTTTCGCTAACACCTCTTGAACGCAGGTAGAAGAATGCTTCTTCATCTAACTGGCCAACCGTACAACCGTGAGAACATTTTACATCATCAGCAAAAATTTCCAACTGGGGCTTTGTGTTGACAGCAGCATCTTCTGAAAGCAAAAGATTTTTGTTGGATTGGTACGCATTGGTTTTTTGCGCATCCTTCTGTACAAAGATCTTCCCGTTAAATACAGCGGTTGAACTGTCATCAACAACACCCTTGTATAATTCGTTGCTTTCACAGTGAGGCTTTACGTTATCAACTACCGTATGATTGTCGACATGCGTATTGCCCTTTAAGAAATACAAACCATAGAAATGGGACTCTGCGTATTCGGCTTCCATTGCAATGTTCAAATTGTTGCGAACAATTCCACCATCCAATGAAACGGTAACGGTATTCACCAAACTCTTTCCAATCTGGCGGATGTGAGTTGTATTTACCTGGTTGGCATGTGCTGCATCGTTTTGAATTCTGTAGAACTCAAGCAAAGCATCTTTTTCAACTACGATCTCTGTCACCTGGTTAATAAAGCTTTCAGCCGCACCGAAGGTGGCATAGGTCTCCGCAAAAATCACCTGCGCATTTTGAGCAACGTAAATCAGCATTCTCGGTTGCGACAAAACGTTTGCAGTTCTTGCGTCAACAATATTATAGATGTAAACCGGATGCTCAACAATATCTCCCTTGTTCACATGAATGAAAACGCCTTCAGCCGCAAAGGCTGTACTCAAAGCGTTCAATCCATCTTTTATGTATTTGCTGCTATGACCCAAATGCTGTAATACCAATTCACGGTGTTCATTCCTTGTTGCTTCTTCTAAAGAAATTACGGTAAGGTTTTCAGAACGAATGACTGAAAGTTGGGGGGAATACAATCCATTTATAAAAACCAGTTCATTCGCTTCCTCGTAACCGGGGAACCGAATGGAATCCAAATCCGTTTGAGAAATAGAAGAAGAAAGATTTTCAGGATTAAAAGCATACTCCTTATTGAACACACTGCTGATGCGGGTGTACTTCCATTCTTCGTGTTTTACAGTGGGAATGCCCAATGTAGTGAACGAGTTAAAAGCATTTTGTTCAATCGGCGTCAATGCACTGCTTCCATTATTCGATTGCAACTGCTGATATCTTTCTTTTATTGTTTCGATTGTGTTCATGTTCTTTAATTAAGCTTCCTGTCCTACTTCGTTTTTAATGAAATCATATCCTCTTTCTTCGAGTTCGAGAGCTAACTCTTTTGTTCCGGATTTTACAATGCGGCCATTGTACAGTACATGCACAAAATCGGGAACGATATAATCGAGCAAACGCTGATAGTGCGTCACCACTAAAACAGCATTGTCTTTATTACGCAATTTATTTACACCATTTGCAACAATGCGAATAGCATCGATATCCAAACCAGAATCGGTTTCATCCAAAATGGCAAGCTTTGGTTCCAACATTGCCATTTGGAAAATTTCATTTCTTTTTTTCTCACCACCGGAAAAACCTTCATTGAGCGAACGGCTTAAAAGCGATTGGCTAATTTCCATCAAAGCCATTTTCTCTTTCATCAGTTTTAAAAACTGAACAGCATCATACGGTTCCAATCCACGGTATTTTCTTACTTCGTTCACTGCTGTTTTGATGAAGTTGGTGGTAGTCAGTCCTGGAATTTCGACAGGGTATTGAAATGCCAGAAAAATTCCTTCGCCTGCTCTTTCTTCCGGAGACAATTCCAAAATATCTTTTCCCAAAAATTCAACTGCTCCCCCGGTTACTTCATACTCCGGACGGCCAGCCAACACAGAAGCCAGTGTACTTTTACCGGAACCGTTTGGTCCCATAATAGCATGCACTTCCCCGGCCTTTATATCAAGATTAATTCCATTTAAAATTTGTTTTTCTTCAATTCTTGCCTGTAAATTTTTTATCGAAAGCATTTTATGAGTGATTATGATTGATTAATTATTGATTATTGATTGATGCCTTATCCAACGCTGCCTTCAAGGCTAATTGCCAAAAGTTTTTGTGCTTCCACAGCAAATTCCATTGGCAATTGGTTCATTACTTCCTTAGCGAAACCATTAATGATCAATGCAACTGCAGTTTCGGTATCAATACCTCTTTGATTGCAATAGAAAATCTGGTCTTCACCAATTTTTGAAGTGGTTGCTTCGTGTTCAACAACAGCCGTGTTGTTTTTTACTTCAATGTATGGGAAAGTATGTGCACCACATTTATCCCCAAGCAACAAGGAATCGCATTGAGAGAAATTTCTTGCGCCATTCGCATTCTTTCCAACATGCACTAAACCACGATAACTATTTTGACTGAAGCCTGCAGAAATACCTTTTGACACAATGCGGCTTCTTGTATTCTTTCCAAGATGCTGCATCTTCGTTCCGGTATCAGCTTGCTGATGGTTATTGGTAACAGCCACTGAATAAAACTCACCAATGGAATGATCGCCTTTCAAAATCACACTGGGATATTTCCATGTAATGGCAGAGCCGGTTTCTACCTGCGTCCACGAAATTTTTGACTTCACGCCACGGCAAATTCCTCTCTTCGTTACAAAATTGTAAATACCACCATTGCCTTCTTTATCGCCGGGATACCAGTTTTGAACCGTAGAATATTTTATTTCCGCATTATCCAAAGCAATCAGTTCCACTACTGCTGCGTGCAATTGATTTTCATCACGCATGGGTGCTGTACAACCTTCGAGATAGCTTACATAAGAGCCTTCGTCCGCAATGATCAGTGTTCTTTCAAACTGACCTGTATTCTCTGCGTTAATACGGAAGTAGGTTGACAACTCCATCGGGCAACGAACGCCTTTTGGAATGTACACAAACGAACCATCACTGAACACAGCAGAGTTTAATGCGGCAAAATAATTATCGGTAATTGGAACAACAGAGCTTAAATATTCTCTTACCAGATCAGGATGATTCTGGATTGCCTCACTGATCGAACAGAAAATAATTCCTACCTCAGCCAATTGCTCTTTAAATGTTGTTGCAATAGAAATCGAGTCAATCACGGCATCAACAGCAACGCCGGACAAACGCTTTTGCTCATCCAGAGAAATTCCGAGTTTTTCAAAAGTTCTTCTTAACTCGGGATCAATCTCATCCAGGCTTTTTGGATTTACTTTTTGTTTGGGAGCAGAATAATAAATGATATCCTGGTAATCGATTTTTGGATAGTGAAGGTTGGCCCAATGCGGCTCTTCCATTTTTTGCCATTGGCGGAAGGCTTTCAATCGCCACTCCAGCATCCACTCAGG
>JAGIAB010000157.1 GCA_017745135.1 Flavisolibacter sp. | reverse complement strand
GTCTTGGCTTGCGCTGGATTCCCGCGTTTGCGGGAATGACGGGATGAATCGAGAAAAATTGTTTTGCCTGTAAAATCAGTATTTGTTGTAAATGCACCCGCCTTGGAAGGTACGGTGTATAAGTTTATAAACTTACAATCTTTTATTACGGCTCTTTCTTCTGTTTTTGCAGCATTTGCGGCAATATATAGTAAGCCATTTGCCGATGCCCTGAATGTGCATCCATCAAACAATAAATATTTTGAGCCATTTGACTCCACCAAATAATTATTTTTTGAATTGGCATCGGTAAAAATGCATCCTGTGAACTTTGTTCCTTCATCAATAGTTCTTGCAGCGCATCCAAAATAAAAGCAACCGTTGATCCTGCAATCTTCAAAAGAAAAAGCAGGGCTCTTCACCCATATCGCAGCACTTGGCTCTCCCCATATAAGGCAGTTCTTAAACCTGATATTGCTCACATTAAAACCACCTTGGTCGGCCAGCACAGCCACACCGCTGTTATTTTTAAAATTGCAATTATTAAAAACTCCATCCTTCACAATGTAACCGGCATTAGGCTCAAAATCAACTCCCGCTCCCGGCGGAGAAGAAAACTTTGATTTGCCGGTATAATTAAATGAACAATTTGTAGCAACCAAACCTACACCGCCTCCCCATGAAAAGCCTTGCCGTCCATTATATTCAAAGCGGCAATTAGTTAATGAAATATGTTGCGAAGCTGTTCCAAAATTTTGCGGAGTACGATTCAGAATCAGAATGCCGTCTCTCCCAAAATGATGCAGGTACAAATTAGATAGACTGATGTTATTACAGTCTTTAATAAAAGCACCATCATTATCTATCTGCATGCCGACATCACCAAATTCCCCACCCAGGATAAACGAAGGATTATTGCCATCGATTTCTATGGAACTAATGTTGACGTTGCTGCAACTTTCAAGGTTAAAGCCATGCCCAATGGCTACCCTGAACTTCCAATCGGTTGTACGCTTAGAAAGTTTTTGAACTCCCTTTTTATTTTTTTGAAAGCCCCCAAAATACAAAGGTGGGGCATAACGAATGACAGTTCCTTTTTCTCCAACGATCGAGACATTACGGCAGTCTTTTAAATATAGAACATCTACAGGCAAAAAAGGAGTTTCACTTTCAGGTGAAGAAGGTTTTTGGGGATGAACAATATAATTGCCTTTCGGAATGCGCAAAACAACGCTTGTTTTTAGCTCATTAATCTTTCTGGCAGCGTTTAAGAAGGCTTGTGTATCATCCGTTTTCCCATCCCCTTTTGCTCTGAAATCTTTTTTGAGATCAAGATTAATTTGTGCTAAGGATGTAAATGAAAAGAGAAGAAAAAGAGTAATGGTAATACTGTTAAACCAAAACTTCATACTCTAAAGAACGGTTGGTTTCCTTTAACAATTGCATACCTTGTTCATAAACTTCATGATAAGGCAAAGGATTTGTTGGCTCATTAGAAATTAGTTTTCTTTTCAATGGCCGAACCAGGTTTTTGAGACCATCTTTTTGTTTAAAAGAGATGATGGGCCTTTTGTCAAAGTATTGAATTTGCAGTTGCTCCTTTTCAATTTCCATCCTTTTCCACTGTGTACCAGAGTTGCTTCGCTGGTTTACTATGTTTACATAATTTACTCCTGTAAACCATCCAATCTTTGATTTACCCGAAGAAACTCTTAATGAGTATTCAAAATCAATAATAAGATAGTTAGTGCTCCAAAGGCCAAGCAGCGGAATAGCATCTTTGCGTAAAAGAATACTAAGTCCACAAAAAATAAAAGGCTTTTTAACTTCCTTCCAAACCTTAAAGTCGTTAATGGCATAGCGTCGTGTAAATTCATTTTTCTGGAGAAGATTATTCACGCCAAACCCGTCAGCTGCCACTAAATGAAGGCCCTTGTGTTGCAGCATAAAATCTTTACAAAACCGGATCGCATCAAAATCATAAGCATCATCATCAGAGATGATTTTAATAATCTCTCCCCTTGAATTGAGCATTGCTTTATTGTAACCATTGGCTTCACCAAAATCTTTTTCAGATACAAACTGGTGAATTTTTTTTTGCTGGTATAACTCTTCCAGAAATTCTTTGGTTCCATCTGTACTTTCTCCATCGTACACCACGATTTCTTCATCTTTCCTGCAGGCATCTATTAATGCGGGCAATGTTACTTTCAAATAAGAAAGTTTATTGAATGTGGTAAGGACGTAACTTAAATTGATCCTTCTATCCGACATTATATCCGAGCCTTTTTGCGTATTCAATCATTTTGTCTCTTCTTCTTGCTTTAACAGGCTTTGCAGGCGACCCAATATAAATTGTCCATGGCTCTGTGTCTTTTGTCACTAACGAATTCGCCCCAATAACAGAGCCTTCCGCTAAAGTTATACCTGGTAAGATGGTTACGTTAGCCCCAGTGTTGGCAAAATTTTCAAAAACCACCGGTTCAATTTTTAATGTATCCCTAAACTCTTCGGGTAAACCAGGAGCACTAATCAATCCATCGCCTAGAAAAGAATCAGAACCACAGATAATTTTTCCTCCAAGTGATATATTGGTAAAATGCCCCATCTTCAACAAGCCTTTTGCGCTGCCAATAACATGAACATATGGTGCAATGTGGATGTAATCTCCAATTTCTGCTGCCGTAGAAATATAAAACCCTGTGTCTATTGCTACATGACTGCCGATGGATACAAGTTGAGGCCGGCGGATTTCAACGTTGGAGCTAATGTATACATCACTACCAACGCTTTTTAATGAAGAAACATCGTACATACTAGTAAGGATAAACGGATTGGTAATAAGCAGCCGTGGTTTTAATTCCCTCTTCAAAAGAAGTGAATTGAAATTGAGGGAAAATCTTTTCAAATTTAGCCTTACTCATTACTTTACGCGGCGCACCATCCGGCATATTGCTATTATACCACACCGTTCCTTTATAGTCAATATTCTGAAGAATTAAATTGATGAGTTCCTTCACACTTAAACCATTTTCCTGTGCAATGTTGAATGGCCTATCATATTCGGTGTTGCTTAAATCTTTTAGCACTTCCACTACAATGCGGCCGAAATCAGAAGCGTATAACCATTCTCTTACGGCTATGCCTGTTCCCCATATCTCTACTTGTTCCTGCCCGGTTTTAATAGCCTTTACAAATTTTGAGATCAGCGCATTAAGCGCATGAGCTTTGTTGGGATCCGTACTATCAAAAGGTCCATACATATTTGGCGTAATTAAATTGATGGAACGAATCTTATGCTGCATGTGGTAAGATTCAGCAACGGTGAGCAACATTCTCCTTGTGGAACCATATGACAAAACTGAAGGGTGAAGTGGCCCATTCCAAAATTCCTCTTCTTTGTAAACAAGTGCATTAGCAGGATAAGCACAATTAGCTATAGGCTGTATGATATTAATTTGAGGATTGTATTTTTGAACCGCTTCATACAAATTCAGGATCATCCTGGAGTTGCTTTCTACTACGTCGGCAGCAAATTCAGAGACATAATTTAGACTTCCTACATGAGCAGCACAATTAATAATTATATCCGTATTTGATTCCTGCAAGAACTTGAAGTTATCTTCAATCTTTCTAAGGTCATAGCCATTTTGCCGGGAAACAGGGAAAAAAGAAAAACCATTTTTCGTGAGTTCTTCAGCAACGTTTCTTCCAACAAATCCTGTGGATCCGAGTAATACAATATTCATTTACCAACCTTTTTTTATTGAAGCTACAACCTGTGCGGCGAGCTCAGATGTAATTCCCGAATGCAAGGGAATATGAATTTGAGTTTCATTAAAGCGTTGTTGACTTATAAGATCCTCTTTAATGCCGCCGAAAACTGAGTTATGATCGATTCGTTGATGAACAACTGAGACGGTGACTCCTTTTTCTTGCATCGCCTTGATAAAATCCAGGCGGTTTTCAACATGCATTCCAAACAACCACCATGAGCTTTCCCTGTCGGTTGGGAAATCCCAAAGCTGGATGCCAGGCACATTGCTTAATTCTTTGTGATAATAATTGGCGATGGTTCTTAAATGAATTAATCTTTCTTTAAAATCAGAAAGATTGGCCAATCCCAATGCTGCTCCATAATCATTTAAATGATACTTAAAACCTAAAGCCTCTATATCATATTGACGTTCCCCTAAAATCGAAGGTTGCGAGTTGGCTCTGTCTATACCAAACCATCGTCTTGTAAATGCTTCCTGTGCTTTATTGTTATCCAGGCAGGCAACGGCGCCTCCGTCTCCAGTGGTTATATGCTTAATAGCCTGGAAAGAAAAGCAGGTATAATCACTGATGCTTCCGATCATCCGACTTTTATAACTTGCTCCCGGAGCATGAGCCGCATCTTCAATTACAGTGAGACTGTACTCATTTGCTATAGCCAGAATTTCATCCAGGTCACAAGGCATCCCTCCCCAATGTACCGGTATAATGGCTTTCGTTTTTTCGGTAATTTTTTCTTTCACGGATTGGGGATCAATATTGCCTGTGTTGTATTTAATGTCAGCAAAAACAGGTATGGCTCCCTGTTGAATAACAACCAAAGCTGTAGCAACAAATGTTTGCGCAGGAAGGATGACTTCATCACCCTCGCTAATTCGTGCCAAAACACAGGCAAGGTGCAAAGCGGCCGTACCGCTATTTACTGCCACAGGATTAACAATGCCAAGCTCCTTTGCCAGGCAGTCTTCAAATTCTTTTACTTTCTTCCCCTCACTTATGAAAGTGCTGTCCAGGGTTTGGCCAACAATTTCTTTTGCTGAAGGATGGATATACGTTGTATAGATCGGGATCATATTTTAGATAAACTCCTTTATGCCTGAAATAATCGTTTGGGCAAATTGAGACGGATGCAGCTTTTGCGCCTGCCCTGATTTTAAAAACTCTTGTTGTGCATTAAACATCAATAAGGCTTGATCAAAATTAAAATTCTTCATAAAGCTGTATAACGATTCCAGGCTGTTAAAATCCCGGTAATCTACAAAACACTCCTTTGGCACTAATTCTTTAATGTTAGGAGCTCCCCAATAAATCGGGATAGTTTTACTGAAAAAACAATCGAAAAGCTTTTCCGTTACATAGCCGTTAATGTTGGATGTGTTTTCGAAACAGAAATTAAACCTGTAACGACTCAGGTTCTCACTCTTTTCCAGTGCAGGCACTTCGCCCTTATACACTCTTTTTATATCCCTTTGGAGGATATTTGCCAGCAAGATCAGTGCCTTAGCAGGCAATAATTTTCTTAGATACCCCAGTCCTGGGAAACTCATTCCATAATACCGCTTTGTAATACCTCGCCCAAAAAAATCAAACTCGGATGGATGATTTTTACCGAACCATTCAATAACTCGATAGCGTTCGCCAATAAGCGACCCTTCAATGTGATGATGGCGATAATTGACAACAGAGCCGTTTACAAGGTTAGCAAGTTTGCGATTCTCAAAAGAGTTTCGGTCAGTTATTGGCAAATCTTTTATTCCATCAAAATCTATCGGATAATACAAATGCACGTATAGTGAAGGATCTGTTTTGTAGAAAGCAGGATCATGTGAAAACACTTTACTAAACCTTTTATGAGAGTCACGTTGCCACGGCAGCTTTGAGTAAACCGGAGGCTCCGAAACAATAAGGGCAGATTTATTCTTATCAATGCTCTCCGGCACCTGGTCTAAATAAAGTACAAAATCTGCTTCTTTTGGAGGAAGGATATCTTGTGTAGAAAGTTCTATAGAATGTCTGGCAAGCTCTTTTTTTAATTCAATGAACATATAGCCATCACTCTTCATGCCGTGCAATGCTGCCTCCTTGAAAATATTGTTGTTCAATAAAGAAGGATCATTTCTTAAAAAAAGACATATTTTCCTTGAATACTGTTTCTCAGACATCGGTTTCTATACGATAGGATTGGTATGGGCTGACTGAAAACTTGCTTGTTGTTCCAATATTTTATGGCGTAAATGTTTACGTGTGTACCAACCGCAAATAACCAGATAAACTAATTGCACTATTATAATAGATCCATTAACCCCGGCACTCCCCCATCCAAACTTTTTAATAAACAAAATAGCTGTAGGGATTGAAATTAACGACAATAGTACCTGAACCGATAATTGGATATTTAATTTACTTGTAGCATTTAAAAAAGTGGATAGCACGCTATTAAAAAACATAAGAATTACATAACATGCCGATGTAATCAATAAAGGTATATAGTGGTAAATATTGAATGAATGACGACTCCATACCGGGATAAAATAAAACGCAACCCAAAACATAAGAAAAGTCGCTGCTGTTGCAATGAAACAAGCATTAATCAATCTTTTTAGCGATTTACTAATCCAATGAAAATCATTTTTTACGTAGGCTTCTGTAAAAGCAGGCCAATATGGAGTTATGGCAAGAGAAAAAATAAAATAGATGAAATAAAAGTAGCGGTTTGCTAAGTTATATGGAGTTACTTCAGAAGGACCCAGGTATTGTGTAACAATTATTGTATCCGTCTGGTAAATTACCAAAGTTGTTATTTGCAAGATAAAAAATTTGACTCCCAGGCCCAGGACATTTCTTACACTTTCCCTGTTTTTCCACTGCCATTGAGGTTTTAAATGACGAAGCTCTTTTCTATAGAAGAAATAATTTGCGGCCAAATAGATCAAAGGATTGGGCAATGCCAATGCCAGTGCCGCCAAAATTAAATTATTATAACCTGATCGTCTTACAATCACTAGCAATAAAATAATACACGCATTTGTTATTAACCCTAGCAGCTTAGGCACTGATGTTTTATTGGCAGCATTTAACACCTGTTGCAAATTACCAGCCACAAACGATACTAAAAAAGCAATGAATGCAATAGCAGTGATTGTCTTTAGTTCAGACGCTGGAATAGATGAATTAAATAAAGCATTCCAGTCAACAAAGAACGAAGCACCCCATCCTAGGATAAAGAGGCAACAGGCGATTATGAATGTATATTTATAGGTAATAGAAACAAACTCCCGTGCCTTTTGAAAATTATTGACTGCTAACATTTCTCCAACGCGGTTTTGCATTCCAAAGCCC
>JAGIAB010000156.1:357-7101 GCA_017745135.1 Flavisolibacter sp. | reverse complement strand
CTATAGGTGAACCTGCTCAACGTGTCGCCCCAACTGGCTGCAAAACCAGTAAGCTTGCCGTTCGAAAATGTGTAATCGGCAATAACATCTTGTATTTGTCCCGTGGTATTATTTTGGCTTTTGAGTGAAATCCGCTTCAAAAGAGTGTCGATAACCTGCGGCTGGTCAACATAAATATCTTTATAAACCTCGCTGTCATCCGGCCATGGTGATTCTTCTGCAAACTTCACACTTTCCGCTACAGCAGCATCTACTCTTTCGTTGATCTGTCCGATTTCTTCTTCGGTTGCAATTTTAGTATCGTAAATTGTTTTCAAAAGAGCGGAAATAGGATCTTTCGATTTGTATTCTTCTACTTCTTCTTTGGTTCTGTACTTCTGAGGATCAGAAATTGAGTGTCCTTTATAACGATAGGTCTTTATTTCCAGTAAAGTTGGACCACCTTTTTCTCTTGCTCTTTTTACGGCTCTGGAAACACCTTCATGAACAGCCTCTGCACTCATACCGTCAATCTCATCGGCAGGCATTTCGTACGAATCGGCCAGTTTATAAATATCTGTGATGTTAGACGTTCTTTGCACCGAAGTTCCCATTGCGTAATTGTTGTTTTCGCAAATGAAAATGACAGGCAGGCTCCAAAGCATTGCCATGTTAAAGGTTTCGTGCAATATACCTTGTCGTGCGGCGCCATCACCAAAAAAGGTCAGCACTACATTATCGGTTTCGCGATAGTTTTCGGCAAAAGCCAAACCTGCGCCGGTTCCGATTTGTGCACCTACAATACCATGACCACCGTAAAAGTTTTCCTTCTTCCCAAAAAAGTGCATACTTCCCCCCTTGCCTTTTGCACAGCCGGTAGCTTTACCATATAATTCCGCCATGCAGGCATTTACCGACATCCCTTTGGCAATCGCCAGTCCGTGGTCGCGGTAAGCAGTAATGAATTTGTCTTCGGGTTTGGTGGCGGTCATACATCCGGCGGCAATGGCTTCCTGCCCAACATAGGCATGAAAAAAGCCGCGGATCTTTCCTTCCATCTTGTATTTCTCTTCTGCAGTAAGCTCAAACTGGCGAATTAATTGCATTAATTCGTACCAGTACAAGTAAGTTTCTTTAGTATACTTAGCCAAGGCTCCAAATTTGAGCCGCAAAAATAAGGGAATCGGCGCTTAATTAGGAAGTTTTGACACCGGAGTTTAAAGGGGAAAGCCTGCTTTTGCCGTTTAAATTAGTCTCTTCCAAAAATTTTAGGGATATTTTTTAGGAACCAGGCGTCCATTACTACTATTGATCGTCTGTTGCGTCGTCTCGCCTCCAGGCAAGATTCATCGTCTGTGAACTCTTTTAGGCATAGGTTGAAAACTCTTTACCGAATCAAATACCCTGGATTTTCAAAAGTTTAGTTACAAAGGGCCGCAAGCATCCCAGAGATACATACAGATGTCCTTTCCAATTCTCTGTGAAAAAATCTCTGCGGCTCTCTGTGGGCTATTATCTTTGGCACTTTACAAAAATCAACATTGAGCCTTAGCCTGAATTCCATATCGTTGTTTCAATTCAAAAACTATTTTCAGCAGGAGTTTCAATTTACCGAACGCATTGTTGGTATTTGCGGCCGCAACGGAGTTGGTAAAACTAATTTGCTGGATGCCATCCATTACCTCTGCTTCACTAAAAGTTATTTTTCCCGCCAGGACCAATTGAATATTCATCACAGCCATGAAGGCTTTCGGCTGGAAGGTCATTTCGACCTGAATGGAAAAGACGAAAAAGCCGTTTGCATTTTAAGAGAAACCGGCAAGAAAGAATTTTCGGTGAATGACAGCCTTTACACCAAATTCTCAAAGCATATTGGCCGCTACCCATGCGTCATCATTGCCCCGGATGATATTCAACTGATCATCGGAGGAAGCGAGGAAAGAAGAAAGTTCATGGACACTTTGCTGGCGCAATTAGATTCGGAGTACCTGCAATCACTGATCAACTACACCAAAATTTTACAGCAACGCAATTCTTTTCTCCGGTCGTTCAATGAGGGTTTTGGAAGAGATCTTTCTGTGCTGGATATTCTGGATGACCAGTTATCAAAAGAAGGCAATTTAATTTTTGAAAAGCGCAGGGAATTTTTACTGAAGTTTCTTCCCATAGTGAAACAACTCTACAATGATATCTGCCAGAGATACGAGAACATCACTCTTTTGTACGAAAGCGAAATGCACCATGTAAGCGTTGGCGAATTGCTGAAACATAACCGTCAAAAAGACTTAATGCTTCAAAGAACATCCGGCGGTATTCATCGTGATGATTTGTTATTTCAATTAGGAGAACAACCTTTTAAAAGTATAGCTTCACAGGGCCAGCGGAAAAGTTTATTATTTGCTCTGAAGCTGGCAGAAATGGAAATTATAAAAGAAGAAAAACGTCTCTCTCCTCTTTTGTTATTGGATGATGTTTTTGAAAAGCTTGATGAAGAACGCATCAGCAATTTATTGATGCGGGTTTGTTCGGATGAAGACACGCAGATTTTTATTACAGATACTAATTGCAACCGCTTGCAGAATCAATTGGAAAAATTGGGACAACCTGTGCAGCTGATCGAACTGTAATTGCTTTTTTAATTTTCCACAAAATCCTTTAAATCCATCCAAATCCTGGTTCAGACTTATCTTCGCCCCATGGGCCAGTATAAAATGGGTGATGCAATAAAGCAGTTCCTGAATCAAAGCCGGATCAAAGGTGATATTCAGGCCATGCAGATACAGGAACTGTGGGAAAAACTCATGGGCAAAACCATTGCCCGTTATACTGAGAATTTAAAAATCATCAATCGCACTCTTTTCATCACAACAAACGTAGCTCCGCTGAAACAGGAACTGCTCTATCAAAAAGAAAAAATAAAGCTTCGCGTTAACGAAGCTTTAGGTGAAAAGTTAATTGATGACGTTGTGGTCAAATGATCAGATTGATCAACAGTTCCAGTTTCTCTTCTTCTTTTTGTTACTATTGATTCAAATAAAAAAGCTCCGCATAAAGCGAAGCTGAATGAAAATAATTGGATAGCATTCAACTACAAATTCCAGGGATAGCCCTGACGTTCGTAGCTTTCTTCCCCCGCCTGTTTTGCCATTGCCTGCTGATGCATCAGATCATCAGATGAAATGACTCCTTTAAAATCAAAGCGGTCAAAAATAGCAAGGTGACGAACATTGTACCTTTCCATCAACTGCATGCAATGTCTCAGCGAAGTTTCAGAAGTAGTAACCGGTAAGGTTCTGCTCATGAATTCCTTCACCTGGATTTTGTTCAAAGGCCTGTCTTCAAACAAAATTTTAGCCGCAATGTCATGGTCGGTAATGATGCCCTGGAATTTATCGTTCTCGAGGACAATAAGGAAATCCACATTTTCGCAACACATTTGGTACAATGCGTCGCTCACGAGGCATTCAGGAACTACCGTGTTGAACTGGGGAAATTTTCGGGCCAATACATCAGCGATTCTTTCCATAAGAATGGTTTTTTAAAGGTTTGCAATCGTCAGTAATGGCGGCTTGTTTTTTAAAGTTACATGTTTTCAAATGAGGAAAAAATTAAAAAATGAAGCTCTGCAATGTCACTGAATTCGTACACGTGGGTCTATAATTCCATAGAGAATGTCTGCAAGAATATTGATGAGAATAAAAAATGTAGCCGTAATTAAAACAGAGCCCATCACTACCGGAAAATCCAGTTTTTCCAGTGCATCCACTGTAACCTTACCTATACCCTTCCATCCAAAAATATATTCAATAAAAAAAGCTCCGGCCAATAACTCTGCAAACCAACCGGTAATAGCAGTCACAACAGGATTTAATGCATTACGCAACGCATGCTTCCAGACAACCGTTCTTTTATTGAGTCCTTTTGCATAAGCTGTTCTTATGTAATCCTGGTCCAAAACATCCAACATAGCGCTGCGGGTTAATTGGGTGATGATAGATAATGGACGAATACCCAGTGTAACCGCCGGCAGAATTAAATTTTGAAGTGTTAACCGTTTGACACCATTCTCATCAATATCAAACCAACTCCCTGTAAGATGCAGTCCGGTATAATCGCTTAATACAAAACCAAACACATAAGCAATAATGATCCCCATAAAAAATGAAGGTGCAGAAATGCCAATAATGCTCGAAAACACAGCCGTAGTATCCATCCAGGTATTTTGTTTAACGGCTGCAAGAACGCCCAAAGGAATTCCAATAGCAACTGCAATGAACATAGCTGCAATGGCAAGTAATATGGTGCCAGGTAAGGCTTCCATTAAAATAGAGCCTACTGATTTTTTTGTTTGATAGGATTTGCGCAGGTAAGGAAGTTTAAAAGCAAGTTTGGTTTCTCCGCCAATAAACAAACCTTTCAACTGTTTGTTCTCAATTTCTTCTTTCGAATGAATGGCAATTGGAGAAACATCATTGAGATAAAAAATGAATTGCTTCCATTTGGGCTGGTCTAAATACAATTCTTTGCGGATGTTTGCTTGCGTAGTAGAATCACCTGTTTGTCCCATTACTAGCCGTGCCGGATCACCAAAGCCCTGGAACAGAACAAAAACCAATATCACCACTCCTATCAACACTAAAATACCATACACTATTTTTTTTACAATGAACTTGAGCACCGGCTTAGTTTTTTAATTCATTGATGGTTTGTTCGGCTTGTTTGATTTTCGCTAAAGGCCATTTATTGATAATTGCTCCCTGCTTTAATAAGTAAATAGTTGGATTTACTCTTGCAGCTATTCTGAAAACAGTTCCGTCGGTAGTAAAAATTTGATAGTTGTTATTACTTGTATCTGCAGCAAAATCTCCCGGCGCAGAAGTAATAACAAATACAGGAAGCTGTTTTGCTTTTTGATTCCAATAGTTCTGGTCGAAGAGTTCAGGGCCTTTCCCTGGATTCACGAAATATAAAATGGAATAACCCGTATAATTCAATACCGCTTCTGTTGAATCAAATCCGCCTAATGTTTTTAAGGAGAAGTTTTGAAGCCTGGGAATGTCTGTTCCTTTCTGTATCAGTTTGGTTTTGGTTTCTTTCCATTTCCACGAAGGATCTTCCCAGATTTTACTATTGTTGAATTCCTCCTGGCTCATATCTTTCAATTCGCTGGTCGTCGCATTTTGATAAACGAGTCTTGTTTCATATACAGAGGGAACAGCATCTTTAGGAGGTTTTATTTCAACATTGAGGTTGTTGCCTTTTTTCATTGGCAGGCAGTCCACCAGCGGAAGATATTTCAATGCATACCATTGAAGTAAAAGTGTAAACAGCAACGAAAGAGAAACAGCCGCTGCTCTCGTTCGCTTTGAGAAAACGGGTTGAATGTATCGCCGGCCGAAGAGAAGAAAAACGATTAATACCAGAAGCACCAAATCTTTTATGAAGGATGTTTTTGGTGTGATAGGAATACAATCGCCAAAACAGCCGCAATTGGTAAACTTGCCTGATAAATAGGCATAGCCGGTAAGAAATGAAAAGAAAACGATCAATGCCAATAGCAGGTAAAGAATAAATTTCTTCATCCATCCAAGCAACAACGCAACTCCCGTCACAATTTCAAGAGTAATCATCGTTACCGCTAAAAACAAAGTGTGGTTATTCAAAAAATCAAGAAGAGAAATCAAAGGAGCCTTTGCAAAAAAATGCCCGCTTTTTAAGCCATCTACCCATAGCTCAAAAAACTCTTCCATTTTATAAGCCAGGCCAAGCGGGTCATTGGCTTTTACCAAACCTGAAACAATAAAAAGAAGGGCAACGATGGCTTGTACGATCCGGGTGGTCATTCTCATAGTTATTTCGATTCGTCCATTAATATTAAGGCAAAAACAGCATAGTTAATCATGTCGTAAAAATTAGCGTCGAGTCCTTCGCTCATGATGGTCAGGCCTTTGTTGGAAACGATTTGCCGCATGCGTTGCAGTTTCATCAAAATCAGGTCAACAAAACTTTCCTGCGACATATTTCTCCAGGCCTCACCATAATCATGATTTTTACTTTGCATCAGGGTTTTGGCGGCAATAAAATATTTATGATATAAAACCTCTACTTCACTTACTGTTAATTCTTCGGGATCGTTATCGGTAAGTTCCAATTGAATTAATCCAATAATTGAATAATTGATGATACCAATAAATTCACTCCGTATATCATCGCCGATATTTTCCACCTTCTGTTGGCCGGTTTCCTGGATGTTACGAATGCGTTGTGCTTTAATGTACACCTGGTCTATAATGGAAATCGATCTTAACACTCTCCATGATGTTCCATAGTCTCTTGTTTTTTTCAGGAATATATCCTCACACTCTTTTATAATAATATCGTATTGCGAGTCCGTATCCAGATCTTTAAATCGAATGTTTATCTTCATTTGTTCAATACTTATCACACGAATTTAAAGCACGAATTACACGAATTTGAGTTAAAAAATAAATTCCTCTTTTTGAGAATTGAATTACAATCAAAAAAATTCTGGTAATTCGCTGTAATTCGTTTAATTCTTGTTTCTATGTTTAGTTTGAATTGTAAGGGAAGGTTACTGGTAATCGATCAGCCAATTGTAATGGGCATTGTCAATACAACGCCTGATTCGTTTTACGCCGGCAGCCGTATCAATGAGGTTGATGAAATTTTATTCCGTACCGAAAAAATGATTTTGGATGGAGCAACTATACTTGATATTGGCGGACAAAGCACCCGCCCTAAAAG
>JAGIAB010000156.1:0-347 GCA_017745135.1 Flavisolibacter sp. | reverse complement strand
GCAGATGAAGAATTGAAAAGAGTGCTTCCGGCCATTGAAGCCATCCATAAAAATTTTCCGGAGCAAATTATTTCAGTTGATACGTTTTATTCGAAGGTTGCATTGGAAGCGGTGAATGCAGGTGCCTCTATTATTAACGATGTAAGCGCAGGCACAATGGATGCTGATCTTTTGTCTACGGTTGCCCGGCTGAAGGTTCCGTATGTTTTAATGCATATGCTGGGCAAGCCGCAAACCATGCAGCAGAATCCTGCCTACAAAAACGTAACGCTTGAAGTTTTTGATTTTCTCAATTTCAGGATAGCCGAATTGATTCGCCTGGGTATACATGATATTATTGTTGATGC
>JAGIAB010000155.1 GCA_017745135.1 Flavisolibacter sp. | reverse complement strand
GCGAAGCAAAAACCTTATCAGGTGAGGCTCCAAATTGTGCTGTGTACAGTTCATAAGCGCTTACATATTTGTTTTTGGGATCGCCGCCTGTACTGTCGCTGACAGGAGCACTTATTTCATTAGCTACCGGGAACACATAAGTGCCACGGGTACTGAGTGTTGATGCGGTTTCACTGCTTAGAATTAATTTATCCGGAAATTTTTCATGAAAGGCAGGATATAAAGGTGATGTTCGAATACCTTTCAGGTGAGCATATGCAGGCGCATCGCGGATTCCTTCTCCCTGGTAATTCAAATTGATAATATCCATTTCCTTTGAAAAAGGCATCTCCGGCTTTGCATAATTCATGGAGGCTGTAGCTGGTCGTGTGTTGTCTTCTTCTTTTACAATATCATATAATTTTTTTGCTACCAACGCACCTGTATCTGCCGTGTATTGCTCCCCTACTTCATTGCCAAAACTCCAGGCAATAATGGATGGATGATTTCTGTCTCTTCGTATAAATGCCCGTGTGTCTGCTTCATGCCAATCCGGAAAGATCAAATGAAAATCAAGGGGTGTTTTTCCTCTTTCCCAGCAATCAAAGATTTCATCGATCACCAAAAAACCCATGCGGTCTGTCAAATCAAGCAATTCCGGTGAAGGCGGATTGTGTGCCATGCGAATGGCGTTGCACCCCATCTCACGTAAAATTTCCAATTGTCTTTCTGCTGCTCTTGTATTGAATGCAGCACCCAAAGCACCAAGATCGTGATGCTGGTTGACACCCTGAATGCGTACAGGTTTGTCATTTACAAACAAACCTTTTACAGGATCAAAGTTTAACGAACGGATCCCAAAACGGCTCTCGTATTCATCAATGATTTTTCCGTCTAGATACAAGCATGTAACAGCCGCATACAAATTTGGTTTTTGTGATGGCGGAGGCCCCCACAATAATGGATTTTTTATTACGACTGAACTTTCAATCTGCTGTTTGTCATTTGCACGAATGTTCGTTACCGAAGCCGGAAAGCTTGCCACTTTCTTTACCCTTCGAAGCTGCCCATCTAAAGAATACACTTCGGTAACAGCTTTGATGCTTTGCTCTTTACCGGATTTGTTCTCAACTTGAACAGTAAGATCAACTGTTGCCGATGACGCAGAAACATTTCTCGAGCGGACAAACGTTCCCCATTGTGCCACATGTACAGGATTGACTTTCGTGAGCCACACATTGCGATAGATTCCTGCACCGGGATACCAGCGTGAGGAACTGTTTGGATTATCCAACCTGATGGCAATTTGGTTATCGCCATCAAATTTTAAATAGGGAGTAAGGTCAAGACGGAAAGAATTATAACCATAAGGCCATCCGCCAACCAGGTTTCCATTCAACCAAACCATTGCATAGGACATAGCCCCATCTATGTCAAGAAAAACAGACTTGCCTTTATCGGCCGGAGTGATGTCTATTTTTTTGCGGTACCATCCAACACCCTGAATAGGCAAGCGACCCATACCACCTCCTACTGCTGCATTATTACCCTCATAAAACGGGCCTTTAATAGCCCAATCGTGCGGAAGATTGATGTGCTCCCATTGGCTGTCATCAAAATTGTTTTGTACAAAAGAAACGTTGCCCCCGGGATTTCCTTCCGGACGTTGATAATGCCTTAAAGGATCTTTGATAAAATTATTTGCGGAGGGCAGTATCCATTTTTTCAAACCACTGTCTGAAATAACTGTATTTGTTTGATTGGCCCTGGTATCTGCCACTATGTTATCATTTCGATCGGTAACTTTTGGACGCACATCATAAAATATACCTTTCGCATCGGATGGATCACCTTTGAAAAAACGCCAGTCGCTATTGATCAAAATTCGTTGCCTGGAAGTTTGTGCTTTTGAAGTAAGAGATAAAAAATTAACAGTGAGAAACAATAGTCCTAATGAAAAAAAGAATTCCGTTCTGCACTTTTTGTAAATCATGAGTACTCTTTTGTAAATGCTGTCAAATTGAATCAGCTTTGGGTTAGTGAAAATTTATCGATGCGATATCTCAAATGACGAAGATAAAAAGGAGAGATGAAAACATCTCTCCGGGTTGCTACTTGTTGCTGCTTACAACTAAACAAACATTTGAATTATCAAAATGGTTATTCAAATAATTTTATCATCATTGAGGATAACCTGGATTTTGCTCCAATTTTGCTTCTCTATTAGCCTCTATTACCGACTGGGGTATTGGCCAGAGATTATATTTAGGGTCTGCCTGCGGAGCATAGTAAGAGTTACATTTCACAACCCTGTCATACCATTTTCCCAAGCGATGCAGTGTAAGCATTCTTTTTTCTTCGACACCCAATTCCCTCATTCTTTCATCGAGAATATAATCGATATTAACATTAGCCGGCAAAACCGGATCCGCATTAGAGCGGGTACGAACCACATTAATATCACCTGCTGCTTCCGGTGTCTTGCCCAAGCCAAGATATGCTTCGGCCCTGATCAAATAGGTTTCAGCCAATCTGAACATATATTCATCACGAAAAGTAAAAGCAGCTCCATCCTTCAATGAAAATGGCCATTTACGATTTGCAGCGTCGTATAATTCCTGAGGGTGCTGATAAGGTGTAGTGGCTTTTGCCTGAAAAGCATATAAAGCCCGGCTAGGTTTTCCGGAAACAAGCACCTGGCCGCTTGTTCCTTTTGTGCCGGCGGGCAAATTGTAAAAGTCCAGATAAGTTCCATACAAGGGATTGGCAGGATTGGTTACTTTGAACTTTCTTACGAAGTTGTGGTTAGCATTTCTGATGTCATTATTAAAATTCCTCCATACGCTATCCTGAAACCAGAATGAAGGTCCCATAAAACCTACACCACGACCACCGGAGCTATAATCACTCGCAGGCCATGCGAAAAACGACACACCGTTGAGGTTTGCATCGCGGGTCAATGGCACATGCACTCGTTCCAAACAATAACCACCTGCATTGGCGAAGCCCAAATTAGTGGCGCCAGCGCCTCCTGGTACATTGGCCTGGATTTGAATAACAAGGATACCCTCCCTGTTGCCGGCACTCCGGTTTTGGTTGCCGACCCGGAACAGATCTGCATAAACATCACCGGGAACTGTGACCCCATTTTCATCTTTAGGAGTATTTCCAATATTAAAACGGCTGGTCATAAGGTTCAAATTACCGCTAGTGATTACAGCAGTAGCCGCATCTATTGATTTCTGAAACTGCCCGTCTGCAAGGTATACTTCTGATAAAAGGTGATTAGCAGCCTCTTTAGATAAATCACCATCCTGCTTTACTACATTGATAGCTGGTAAATTAGCTGCAGCGAATACAAGATCATCGATACACTGAGTAAGTACTTCCTTTTTTGACGCTCTTACGAAATCAACTTTTGGAGAAGTTGCTTCTTCCAGCGTCAATGGCACTCCACCGTATAAATAAACCAGGGTTCTATATCCCAGGGCTCTAAAGAAACGTCCCTTCGCCTCATAAATTTTCTTATCAGCATCTGTCAACTTGGAACCAGGAATACGGCTAATAATGGTATTAGCCTCTGCGACTATTTTGTACAGCCTGCGCCAATGATCATTGGCAAGACCTGAAGTGGGGGTAATCTGTGCAACGAGGTTAGGCGTAGCTGCTGTAACGTCGATTGCGAGGTCCGTCCTGTATTGGTAGTCATAAACAGTATTGTCATCCTGCGTATAAAACTCGGCACGGACCAACCCAAACAAATTGTACACAGAAGAATTAAAATCTGCCGCACTCTGAAAGGCGTTAGAGGTACTTAAAAAATCGAGGGGCTTTTCATCCAGAAAGTTTTTCTTACAGGATATTCCGCAGGCAAGCAGGATGAATGCCAATATAGATATCTTTATTTTTTTCATATACTTTTTTTACAGGTTATCGTATTAGAAAGTGAAATGAGCTCCGATAGTAACGCCTCTGAGTACCGGCCTTCCGTCTGTTATCATGCCCTGGCCTGTTTCAGGATCCCATCCTTCCCAGTCAGTCCAGGTAACCAGGTTTTTACCACTTAGATAGATACTAATAGCCTGGGCTTTCATTTTAGTAAGAATGTTAGCTGGTAGGCTATAGCTCAATGAAGCATCTTGTAACCTTACAAAGCTTCTCTTTTTATAAACATTGGGTTCCACCGTGGAATGAACTCCATCAACAATACGAGGTTGTGTGCCGGTTGGATTAGCAGGCGACCAATAATTAACTCCTTTCAGGTCGTTATTCCTGAGACCATTGTCATCGCGGAAATAGAGCCGTACATTATTACCAAGATAGCTGTCCTTTCCACTCTGGATAGAATTGAGCATAAAACTTAAAGTAAGCCCCTTATAGGAAACACTGTTATAGAAGCTCATGCTATAAGCGGGATCTGTTCTGCCAAGAAACACCCTGTCTTTAGCATCAATTGCCCCACTCTTATCCTGGTCAACTACACTTAAACTTCCTACCTGAAAACCCGGCAATCTTGTATCATTTAATTGATAAATAGGACCTGCCTGATAGTCATAAATGACACTAAGCGGCTTGCCAATGAACAAATTACTGGAAACAATATCATCTTCTTTACCGTCGCCGTTGGCATCCACGCCTGTAAGGTGTACGACTTCGTTATTATTTCTCCAGATATTAAATGTTGTAGACCAATTAATATCTTTAGCTCTTATTATATTCCCTGTGAGGCCCAATTCCCATCCTCTATTATGAATTTCTCCAAGATTCGTCCGGAATGATGTAAAACCCGTAATATTTGGTACAGCTACATTAAATAACAAATCTCTGGTGGTGTTATTGTAATAGTCAACATTTCCCGTCAGGCGGTTATTAAATACCGCAAAATCAATTCCCATATCCAAACCTTTTGTACGTTCCCATTTCAGATTAGGATTACCAAGTGTACTAACCTGCTGGCCAAAAAGGCTTGTGCTATTATCACCAAATACATAAGAGGTATTGGTATTAACCGTTGCAATAGAAAAATAACGGTTTGTCTGGTTACCAATTACTCCATAACCTGCTCTTAGCTTAAGGAGGTTAGCCCAATTCAAGCTTTGCATGAAATCTTCACTGGAAATAACCCAACCAACAGAAACGGAAGGGAAAACGCCGTATTTATTATTCTCGGCAAAGCCGGAGAAACCATCCCTGCGTACAATTGCCTGTATTAAATACCTGTCTTCAAAGGCATAATTTAATTTACCCATTTGGTAGTTTAATGCTTCACTCCAGGCAGTTGTTGTGACATTTTTTTGATCTGCACTTCCAATTCCATTATAGCTCAAGTTCAACCGCGTAAAGCCGGTACCTTCGGCTAACGTTCTTTCATATTTTTTTTCAACAGCACCGTATAAAGCTGTAACACCTATACCATGCTTGCCAAAAGTCCTGTTATAGGTAAGAATGTTATCAAAAGTATAATCGTACTGGCTCTGATTTTCTTTGTAGGCACGACCGTTCTGATTAGCATCGAACTTACTGGCATAAAAGTGCTGGTCATTGCGCAAGTTTTGTCCAAAGTTCAACCGATAATTTAGGCCCCTGATTCCCGGAATATCTATATCCGTATAAACAAGACCTGTGTAATACTGATGCCTGTCACGATCATCTACATAGTAGCTGGTCATAGGATTGCCTAACACCGTATTGGTAGGACTGGGGATTACATTTCCGAGTGAATCATAGGGTTTCAGCAGGGGCGTGAAAATATTGATCCCGCCGAATCCGGGTTCAGCTCCATCCTGGTTAACGAAAGAACCGTATGCCTGCAGACCTACTTTCCACCAGCTCAGGGCTTTTATTTCTAAATTAGAGCGGAGGTTTTTCCTGTTAAACTTATCATTGATGATCCACCCTTTTTGATTTACAAATCCACCGGACAAAAGATAAGTAACTCTATCTCCGCCTCCTGATAAATTAAGATTGTTTTCTACTATAGCCCCTGTATTTGTTGCATTATCATACCAATCAAAATCAGTTCCGTTATCATAACCGACCCGCTGCGTTAGTACATCAAGTTTACTTCTAACGTCAAAATTTGGGTTAGGTTGTGTGTAATCAGGGCCGAGGTAAGCATCGTTAGCCGATGACGGTGTTGTGGTATTTCTCCAAAATGCATCCCTGATTCCCTGAAGAAACTCCTCCCTGTTTCTGGGCCTCATTTTATCGCCACCGGTTGGATTCTGAGTAGTGTAGGCAGTTGAAAAGGCTATTTTAGGTTTTTGGTTGTATTTTCCCTTCTTAGTGGTAATAAGAATAACGCCATTGGCCCCCTGCGCACCATAAACAGCAGTAGCACTGGCATCCTTTAAGATATCAATGGTAGCTATGTCATCAGGATTAATCGAGGATAATGAATTGTAGTATTGAATACCATCTAAGATAATTACAACTGATTGGTTACCGCTAATTGAAACTCTGCCGCGAATGTTAATTGGAGGCGTCCCACCAGCAAAAGTTGATAGTCCCACATTCAAACCCGGCACCGTACCCTGGAGATACTGGCCAATGTTAGTATTGGGGGCGTTTTCCATAGTTTCCAGGTTTACACTGGCTATAGAACCTGTCACGTTCCTTTTTCTTTGTGTACCATAACCTACTACTACAACCTGTTCCATCGTGGACCCGGTTATACTCAGCGTAGCATTTACAGTAGTTTGGCCGAGTACAGGCACTTCTGTTGCAGCAAAGCCAACAGAAGTAACAACCAGCGTACCATTTGACGGCGCTGAAATTTGAAAAGAGCCATCACTTTCGGTAGTAACACCGGTTGATGTGCCTTTAACAGTAACAGAAGCGCTTGGCACTCCCTGCCCTGCTTCGTTAGTAACACGACCTCTTACCGTGATGTTTTGTGCTATAGATGACAAAACAAATAAGGTCAGAAATGAACATAGCAAACCAATCTTTCTAAATTTTCCCGATAGCAGCCTGAAAGAGGTTGACGCTGGGGAAGGATTTTGCGTAACCGTAATTTCCATAATTAGTTTTTTAAATTTTGTTGTTTAGTTGTACTAAGCATTTTTCACTAAACAGAGGATTTTAATATGAGTGTTTGCATGGGGCTGAATAAAGCTGCCTGAACTAAGCAGGATTTGTTTTCATAGCCTGAATTGAGCGAGGAATCTTTTGTGTGAATGAGTAAGCATTCATCATTTGAACTTGTCTTTTCATT
>JAGIAB010000154.1:7422-10732 GCA_017745135.1 Flavisolibacter sp. | reverse complement strand
GGTTTTAGCAAAGTTTAACTAAGTTTCCTGTTCCCGCCAGCTTCACATTAGTACTGTCCGGTCCTTTGAATCTTTTTAGTTCAACAACTTTGGGTTGCCCGCCTTTATTAGTAAAGACAACTTTGATCAAATCATTTTCTACAACAGCCAACTGTTCGGTGCCTTGCCGGGGAAATCTTGCATTACTATCAATTGCCGCAACACCAGAACTATCGGTTGTAACAGGAATTTGCTTTTGCTGGTTTAGTCTTGTAAGGGAATCCTTTGCTTTGACAACGGAATCCTGGTAAGCTCTTTGTTTTTGTAATTCACCCTGCTGCTGCCGCGTAAAGTAGAAAAAACCAAAAAATAATGCTCCCAGTAAAATAAAACCAATGACGGTATTGCGATCAAAATTCATTTGAAGTTCAAATTTGTGTGGAACGGGCAAAAATTGCTTCGTTATTCAAAGGCCGCAAAGATAATCAGAACAAAGTTCAAGGCATAAGAAATAAGGCAGCGGAACAGGAAACTTAGTTAAACTTTGCTAAAACCTCTTCTGCCTTGCATTTCTTAGATCATTTCGCCTTGCAATAATGGATTTTTGTTGGTTGTTTTCCGTTCATTGAATTGCTTGGCTGCACCAACAAAGTAAACAAACAAAGGGTGAGGGTTTTCCACCGTACTCTTTAACTCAGGGTGATACTGGCAACCAATAAAAAACGGATGTTCAGGAATTTCCATGATCTCAACCAAACCTGTCTCGGGGTTGAGACCACTGGCAACCATACCACTGTTTTCGTATTGCTCCAGGTATTTATTATTGAACTCATAGCGATGCCTGTGCCGCTCAGAGATCATGGTATCACCGTAAATTTTTTGCGCCAATGAGCCATTTTTTATTTCGCATGGATAAGAACCCAGTCGCATGGTGCCGCCTTTCGCCGTAATTTTCTTTTGCTCTTCCATCATATCGATCACCGGTTCAGACGCATGCGAATCCATTTCTGATGACAGCGCATTTTTAATTCCTAAAACGTTTCTTCCATATTCAATCACTGCCATTTGCATACCGAGGCAAATACCAAAAAACGGCAAGCCGGTTTCTCTTGCAAACTTTACGGCTATAATCTTCCCTTCTACTCCCCTGTGACCAAAGCCCGGGGCCACTAACAAGCCATCGAGGTTGCCTAATTTTTCGGGAACATTTTCATCCGTTATAAATTCTGAATGAATAGGAAGCACCTGCACTTTGCATTCATTCATGGCACCTGCATGAACAAAAGCTTCCAAAATGGATTTATAAGCATCCTGGAGCTCAACATATTTTCCAATTAACCCGATCGTAATTTTTGATTTCGGATATTTCAGTTTATCCAAAAACCCTTTCCACTTTCCGAGTTCGGCGTCACCGTATTTTGTGATGTTGAGTTTTTTCAAAACTGTCAGATCGAGTTTCTCATTCATCATCAGCAAAGGAACTTCATAAATAGTGCTGGCATCCGGAGCTTCAATTACCGCTTCTGCTTTTACATTACAAAAGAGTGCAATTTTCTTTTTTAATTCATTTGTCAGCGGTTCTTCTGTACGGCACACAATCACATCCGGAAATACTCCACTCTCGCTCAACATTTTTACGGAGTGTTGGGTGGGCTTTGTTTTTAATTCTTTAGCTGCTTTTAAATAAGGTATCAGGGTAAGATGAACAACCAACAGATCTTCTTCAGGCAATTCCCACTGCAGTTGACGAATGGCTTCTATGTAGGGCAAAGATTCAATATCACCTACTGTTCCTCCTATTTCTGAAATGATAATATCGTATTGGCCGTTTTGTCCCAGCAGTAACATTCTTCTTTTTATCTCATCGGTAATGTGCGGCACCACCTGAACAGTTTTACCCAGGTAAGCGCCTTCTCTTTCCTTAGTAATTACATGCTGATAAATACGGCCAGTGGTAACATTATTAGCCTGTGAAGTAAAGATATTCAGGAAGCGTTCATAGTGACCGAGGTCGAGGTCGGTTTCTGCGCCATCTTCGGTTACATAACACTCGCCATGCTCATAGGGATTTAATGTTCCCGGGTCAACGTTAATATAAGGATCGAATTTCTGAATCGTAACTTTCAATCCCCTTGCCTGTAATAATTTGGCAAGTGATGCGGCAATTATTCCCTTACCTAAAGAAGAAGTAACGCCACCGGTAACAAAAATATGTTTAGCCATTATAATGGTTATTTGTTTCGAATCTGTTTTATTGATTTTTTGGAGACGGGCTAATTAATTCTTTTCATCGCCTGTTGTTTCCAAATTGCTGCTTCGACACGCAATTTGCTCACTGTACGTCCAGAACTTCATTCAACTGCCCTATCTCAATGACCGGCGGAATTGGTCAAAAAAATTCCAGAAGGTCATGCAAACCTACAGCAAATTTTGCAGCAGAAAATTGTTTTTAACAAGACTGTGGAAAATGTGTATAAGAAGAACTCAAATCATTCCCAACGCTCCTTCCGATTCCAATTCTTTTGCTAAGTGTTTTTCAATAGCTGTGTTGTATAACTCTTTCCATTCATCAAGTCTACCCCAATCTTCTCCATCAATTATTACAGAGCCATCGGTAACTTTTCCAAGAAAACCATGTTGAATACCGGAGTTACCAACCAGCTTTGAGAAACCTTCCAATTGTTCCTCCGAAACTGACACCACAACCCTGCTTTGCGCTTCACCAAACCAGAAAGCATCCTTTCTTATTTTATTTATTGATTTCGCATCAAATCCTTTATTCCTGTTAAAGCAAGATTCAATCAGCGTAATAAACAATCCGCCTTCACTCACATCGTGGGCACTTTGTACCAACTGCTTTTCTATAAGCTGAGCAATCAACTGCTGTAATTGAAATTCTTGTTCGAGATCAAATTCAGGCGCCGGAGAAAATTCAACTCCACAAATTTTACTTAGGTATTGAGAGGAGTTGATATCGCTTTTACTTTCCCCAAGTAAAAAGATATGATCGCCTTCTTCTTTAAAATCCAGCGTCATTTTCTTTTCCAGGTCTTCAACCAAACCTACCATACCAATTGTTGGCGTGGGATAAACCGGCCCTTCGGGATTTTGATTGTAGAAACTCACATTACCGCCGGTAACAGGGGTATCAAATTTTTTGCAGGCCTCTCCCATTCCTTTGATCGCATTCACAAATTGGTAATACACTTCAGGGTCGTAAGGATTTCCAAAGTTCAAACAATTGGTGATGCCTAATGGTTTGCCTCCGCTGCATACAATATTTCTCGCTGCCTCCGCTACTGCCATCATTGCACCTTTATAGGGATCAGCA
>JAGIAB010000154.1:4392-7322 GCA_017745135.1 Flavisolibacter sp. | reverse complement strand
TGCTGTTCCTACCATACTATCATACTGAGTGGTGATCCACCTTTTAGAAGCGATAGATGGAATTTGAATCAACTTCTCTGCAACACCTTTGAAGTCCCTTGGTTCTTCTACCTGGTCAATATTGAACTTCTTTATTTCTTCAAGATATTTTGGCGCTTTATATTCCCTGTCATATTGAGGAGCACCACCACCAAGCACTAATTCGTGCGCAGGTATTTGCGCTTCTAAATTTCCGGCGATATAAAAACTTAGCAATCCATCATCTGTTACTTCACCAATAACAGCACTCTCCAAATCCCATTTATCAAATACTTTCTTTACTTCATTCTCTCTTCCTTTTTCAACCACCAATAACATTCTCTCCTGGCTTTCACTAAGCAACAATTCCCAGGCTTTCATATTTTGCTGGCGCGTAGGAACTTTGTCTAAATCAACACGCATTCCAACTTCACCTTTTGCGCTCATTTCGGCCGTTGAGCAAATTATCCCTGCGGCACCCATATCCTGCATACCTACTACTGCACCTGTTTCAATAACTTCAAGACACGCTTCCAACAGCTTCTTTTCCTGGAAAGGATCACCAACCTGCACCGCAGGCAGTTCTTCAACACTATCAGCAGTAATATCAGCGGAAGCAAACGAGGCTCCGCCAATTCCATCTTTACCGGTTGCGCTTCCCACATACATGACCGGGTTACCTGTACCTTCTGCTGTAGCTGAAACGGTTTCACCAACTTTTACAATACCAACGCTCATAGCATTTACTAATGGGTTGGTATGATAACATTCTTCAAAATAAATTTCGCCGGCAACGGTTGGTACGCCAAAGCAGTTTCCATAATGCCCAATACCATGAACAACACCCGCTAATAAATGCTGCGTTTTTGATTCTTCAAGGTTTCCGAATCGCAGTGAATTTAATGAAGCAATAGGTCTTGCCCCCATCGTAAAAATATCGCGATGAATTCCACCTACACCGGTTGCTGCGCCCTGAAAAGGCTCAATGGCAGAGGGGTGATTGTGGGATTCAATTTTAAAAACAACACCGTAACCATCACCAATATCCATAAGCCCGGCATTTTCCTCGCCGGCTTTTACCAGCATTCTTCCGCCTTCTCTGGGCAAAGTCTTTAACCACTTTATAGAGTTTTTGTAACTACAATGTTCACTCCACATGGCTGAAAAAGCACAGAGCTCATTGAAGTTGGGAGTTCGTCCCAGTTTCTTTTTTATCAATTCAAATTCTTCTTCGGTAAGTCTAAGTTGCTGGGCTGTTTTTACAGTGATTTCCATAATCATTTCAATGAAGGCGCAAAGCTACATTGCATCAATGATGTTCTGCTGAATTTTTATACGGATCAGTGTGGATAAGATTTTCTATTTTGTGCCGATTAAAATTGAAAGATTGACGCACTATCTTTTGTTCGCGGCGTACCTGGTTTTGTTTTCATGGCTCGTTACTAAAATAAAATTTTTCAATCGCTCCGGATTCACCAATTCTCAACTGGTCATCATTTTCTTATTGAAAGTAATGGCGGGAATCTTTTATGGATGGATTGGTGTCTATTACGGCCAAATGGCACAAATGATCGATACCTGGGCTTACCACGTCCAGGGATTGGAGGAATATCAGCTACTGATCTCCCATCCTGTTGAATTTTTTACGAGTCTTTTTCACAGTAGTTATGAAGGAGGGTATACTAATTTTCTTGTTTCTCAAAACTCGTGGTGGAATGATGCAAAGGCAAACTTTTTCATTAAGCTGATGGCCATTTTTGATCTTTTCAGTTTTGGCAATTACTATGTGAATGTCATTTTTTACTCTTTTTTGTCGCTCTTCGGACCAATGGCTATCTATAAAGTGATGAAAGATGTGTTTCCATCTGAAAAAATACCGGTACTTATCGCATCATTTTTAGTTCCATCTTTTCTTTACTGGACCAGCGGGCTGCATAAAGAAGGATTAATTTTTTTAGGTCTGGCTCTTCTGATCTATCATTTATATTTCGGCTTTAAAGAAAAAAGATTTCCGGTTTATCGCATTCTTTTAATCCTTATTGGAACAGGCCTGGTTCTTATTCTGAGGAATTTTCTGATCCTTCCCTTACTTCCTGCGCTGGTGGCATGGATCCTTTGCCAGAAACTAAAATTCAAACCCATATTCATTTATACAATTGTATTTGCTGTATTTCTCACTTTATTTTTTACGGTAAAATATTTTATACCCGGCATTGACCCCCCACAATCTGTAGTCATCAAACAAAAGGAATTTATAGCATTGGAAGGACATTCCTCTGTAGCAGTAAATGAACTGGAACCCACCTTTACAAGTTTTTTAATTAACGCTCCACAGGCTTTTAGCCTGTCTTTACTTCGACCTTATCCTTCGGACGTAAGGCACCTGCTTTCGTTGGCGGCCGCCTTGGAAATTGCTGCAATATTTTTGGTTTTCCTTGTTTTTCTTTTTTGGAGAAAAAAAGGAATCACCCTTTCGCCTGTTTTACTATTCTGCCTGTTTTTTTCCGCCGGAGTTTTGTTTATGATCGGGTACTCGGTAAATAACCTGGGAGCCATCGTTCGTTACCGCAGTATTGTATTTCCTCTTTTATTAGTTCCCATGGCAGCAAAAATTAATTGGAGCCGCATTAATGAACTTCTTTTCCAAAATATTAAAAACGAAAACAATACTTATATAAGTTGAGATTTTTGCTGCAAACTTCCGAGTAAAGCTCTTTTTTTTCACTTTTTTCGCCCCTGTCATCAACTTTTCTTCAAAAAAATGAGATAATAAGTCCAAAATACAAGGAGTTTTAATTTCCTTTGCGCAAAACAACCACTTATGTCTCTTCGTTTTAATGCATTAACTCATCTTTCGAAGTCTGAAGAAATTCAGCCGCTGCCTTTCACAAAAATCACAGCAATATTTGCCG
>JAGIAB010000154.1:0-4382 GCA_017745135.1 Flavisolibacter sp. | reverse complement strand
TAGCCCGCCAGTTTTTGAGTGGTGAAGCCTATAAAAGCTGGATGGCTTCTATTAAGGCCGGCCAAAAAATAGACCGTTCCATGGCCGCCCAAATTGCCAATGGTATGAAGGCATGGGCAGAAAGCAAAGGTGTAACTCACTACACCCACTGGTTTCAGCCCTTAACTGGTACTACTGCAGAAAAACACGACTCTTTTTTTACTTTAAAAAGCGATGGCAGCCCCGTTGAAACATTTGACGGAGATGCTTTGATTCAACAGGAGCCGGATGCTTCTTCTTTCCCAAGCGGCGGTCTTCGTGCAACCTTCGAAGCAAGAGGATATACAGCATGGGATCCATCTTCACCTCCTTTTATCATGGATGAAGGATGGGGTCGTACGCTTTGCATTCCTACTATTTTTATTTCTTATACAGGTGAATCACTTGACTATAAAGCACCTTTATTAAAAGCACTGGAAGCTATCAATCAGGCTGCGGTGGATGTATGTAATTATTTCGATAGAAATGTAGAAACAGTAACACCAACCTTAGGCTGGGAGCAGGAATATTTTGTTGTAGATGAAGGTTTGTTTAATGCACGTCCTGATTTGGTATTAAGTGGCAGAACCGTTTTTGGACACAGTCCGGCTAAGGGACAACAATTGGAAGACCATTATTTCGGGTCAATTCCTGAAAGAGTGTACGCTTTCATGCGGGATTTTGAAACAGAAGCGTACAAACTGGGCATTCCTTTGCGCACCCGTCACAATGAAGTAGCACCTGCGCAGTTTGAATGTGCTCCTATTTTTGAGGAGGTGAATCTTGCGGTTGATCACAACACACTTTTAATGGACATTATGACCCGTGTGGCAGCCCGCCATAAATTAAGAGTGTTACTTCACGAAAAACCATTTGCAGGGATCAATGGAAGTGGTAAGCACAATAACTGGAGCCTGGCAACCGATACCGGTGTTAATCTTTTAGCTCCCGGCAAAACGCCAAAGACCAATTTAATGTTCCTGGCATTTTTTGTGAACACCATCAAAGCTGTTCACGACTATAATGATCTTTTAAGAGCGTCCATTGCATCAGCAAGCAATGACTTTCGCCTGGGAGCAAACGAAGCGCCACCTGCAATCATCTCTGTTTTCATCGGTCAATACCTCACAAAAGTTTTAGAAGATATTAAAGAGAGGGTTACCAAGAAAATGGACGAGACCGATGAGAGCATGCTTAAGATCGACATTCACAGGAGCATTCCTGAATTGCTGATGGACAATACGGACCGCAACAGAACTTCTCCGTTTGCGTTCACCGGTAATAAGTTTGAATTCCGTGCTGTAGGATCTTCTGCAAACTGTGCCAATGCAATGACCGTGGTAAATACCATTGTTGCCCAAACACTCAAAACCTTTAAGAAAGATGTAGATGCATTAATTGAAAAAGGTGAGAAGAAAGAGATCGCTATCATACACGTGATTCGTGAATACATTGTAGCAAGCGAAAAGATTTTATTTGAAGGTGATGGTTACAGCGAAGCCTGGGAAAAAGAAGCTGAGCGCCGTGGATTACCAAATGTAAAAACTACTCCTTATGCATTGGATGCAATGGTGACAGAAAAAGCCAAGCACCTTTTTGAACAGAACAATGTTTACAACCATCTGGAGCTGGAAGCAAGGCACGAAATTGAATTGGAGAAGTACATTAAAAAGGTTCAGATTGAAAGCAGGCTTATGGTAGACCTGGCAACCAACCACATTCTGCCAGCAGCCATCAGGTATCAAAACACACTGATTGAAAATATCAGAGGGTTGAGAGAATTAGGATTGAGCGAAACTTGTGCTCAGCGTACACAAACGCTTAATAAGATCAGTGAGCATATTAATCAGGCAAGCCAATTAGCCGGTGAAATGGTTGAAGCCCGCAAGGTTTGCAATAACATTGAAAACACAAGGGAAAAAGCCATTGGATATTGTGAAAAAGTAAAAGAAGCTTATTTCGACAGGCTGCGTTACCACGTAGATAAATTAGAGCAATATATTGATGACAGAGAGTGGACCCTGCCTAAATACAGAGAGTTGGTTTTCTTAAGATAAACACCACCCTGGCAAAATAAAAAATCCTCCTGGAGCAATCCGGGAGGATTTATTTTTTATACTAAGGCAACTAACAATCTCCTGACGTTAGTAATTAGTTTTCTGTATGCTTATAAAAAAAGCATAGAAGCTGTTACAACAGCGGCCAGAATCAGGATGATTATTAAAATCAACAGGCCCTGGTATTTTTCATCATAAAATAGGGAAGAGATCTTTTTCATACACAAATGTTTTTAAGTGTGAAGGCTTTTCGGGCTTGGGTTTACTTGAAAACGCTGTGTTTTTAAAAGGAGGGGATTATGCTGTAAAATTAATACAATATCTTAAAAAACAAACTCGGAAAACTACGATGTCATTCACTCAATTCCAGCCAACGCAACTCCTTCTGGTCTATTAATCCTGATATTTCGGCAATCCGCTGCGATAATTTTTGCAGTTCTTCAAAAGGTAGGGTTGCAGAGGACAGCTTTTCAGATATATCTTTTTTTTCTCTTTCGAGCTCAGATAATTCTTTTTCAAGCAGTTCAAACTCTCTTTGGTCCTTGTATGAAAGTTTACGTTTTTGAGTTTGTACCTGAGTCTGCTTAGACGGTTCAGGCTTTTTTTCCTCAACCACGGCAGCGTCCCTATCCTTTTGCCATTCCCTGTATTGAGAATAATTTCCAGGAAAATCCCTGACCTCTCCTCCACCTTCAAATACAAAAAGATGATCCACTAACCGGTCCATGAAATAACGGTCGTGACTAACAATTAAAAGACAGCCCCCGAATTCAAGCAAAAAATTTTCTAACACGGATAAGGTGGGAAGATCGAGATCATTAGTGGGTTCATCCAGGATCAAAAAATTAGGATTGCGAAATAAAACAGTCAATAAATGAAGTCTTCGCTTTTCTCCCCCGCTTAATTTGCTGATGTAGGTATATTGTTGTTCAGGTGGGAAAAGAAACAAACTCAAAAACTGTGAGGCGCTTAAACTGGCTCCATTTGCCAAAGGAAAATTTTCAGCTATTCCCCTTACAAATTCAATTACCCGCATATCCTCCTTTATCTCCAACCCTTTTTGAGAATAATTCCCAAAAACCACAGTATCGCCGATATTGATCTTTCCGCTATCTGCTTTTTCAATTCCCTGTATAAGGTTTACAAATGTTGATTTGCCTGTTCCGTTCTTCCCAACAATACCGACTCTTTCTCCTTTTTTGAAAGTGTAATCAAATCCCTTTAAAATGGTTTTATCTCCATAAGCTTTGTACACTTTTTTAAGCTCAACCGTTTTGCCGCCCAGGCGATTCATTTTGCTTTGCAACTGCAGTTGCTGCTCCTGCAATTGTTGCTTTGCTTTTTTCTCTACTTCATAAAAATTATCAATCCGGCTTTTTGATTTGGTCGTTCTTGCTTTGGGTTGCTTGCGCATCCACTCCAGTTCTTTGCGATAAAGATTTTTTGCTTTGTCTATACTGGCTGCTTCACTTTCTTCCCGCTGCGCTTTCTTTTCAAGGAAGTTTTCATAATCGCCTTTGTGGAAATAAAGTTTGCCATTTTCCAGCTCCCAAACTTCATTACATACATTATCTAAAAAATAGCGATCGTGGGTAACTAAAAGAAGGGTCACATTTTCCTTGTTGAGATAATGTTCCAGCCACTCTACCATTTCAACATCCAAATGGTTGGTCGGCTCATCCATAATCAGCAATACATGCTTATGTTCAAAACCAATATCGATGAGTGTTTTTGCTAAGGCAATTCTTTTCTTTTGTCCGCCACTAAGTGTAGAGACTTTTTGCTGTAGTTGATGAATGTTCAGCTTACCGAGGATCTGCTTCACTTTTGAATCAAAATCCCAGGCATTTACTTCGTCCATTCTTGCAAGCAGAACGGTGATCCTTTCATCATTGCCTTCATCAACAGCGGCTTCATACTCTTTAATTACATTAATGACCGGGTGAGCTATGTGAAAAATATTGTCGAGTACTGTTTTATTCTCTTCCAATTGCGGTTCCTGTTCAAAGAAGGCCACATCAACATCTTTGTTGATCCAAAGTTTTCCTTCATCAACAAAATCTTTTTCCGCAATTATTTTTAATAAAGTGGATTGGATACGTTCCCTGGGTACGGACAGAAGGCCTTAATCCTGATGCAGTAATAGCAAGTAGTAAGTAGTGTGTTATGGTTTAAAGACTACTTACTACTTGCTTCTTACCACTCTGTATTGTTTACTTTTGCGGCATGCATTACGTGTCAGCAGAGAATCTGAGCAAATCGTACGGAGTAAAACCTCTTTTTGAAAATATTTCCTTTCACATTTCC
>JAGIAB010000153.1 GCA_017745135.1 Flavisolibacter sp. | reverse complement strand
TTTTGACAGGAAAGAAAATATAATTCGAGAAAAATAGACTCGCTGAACATTCAAGAATTGTACAGTGAAGTGAGAATACCAAAAAAGTATGGGCAGCATTAGTGCTGCCTTTTTTCGTTGCCTGAACAGGACAGAATGCTGAATTTTCGATCAGCGTATATTTTGATGAAAAGAACCAAAAGAAATTCAGATATTGATTCGCAGAATGAAAACATATTAATCATTATATAGATGGGAAAATTTGACCTGATAATTGAAAAGTATAGAAATAAGGGTGTATCCGTAGAAAATATTGAGTATGCAATTGATTCAGTTAAATATGGTTCCAAACGGGAACATATACTTGAAGGTCTGACTGCGGATTACAGAAAAATGAATATAGAAGACGCGACAGATCTACTGGAAGATTTGTTTGTTGCCAATGGAGGTGAGTTCAAAAAAGAGAACAGAACCGGGTACTTGTTCGGGACTGTATTGCTATTGGCTGGGCTCCCTTGTGCCTTTTACATTTTTTATGTATTGGTCTATGGAGGTGTGTTGATAAAACCTATTCTTGTTTTCTCCATTGCATGTTTTGGAACATTCGGTGGGATGGTTCTAATGATAAAAGCAATTCGTGGAAAATACCGGGATACTGATGATCCTTTTGGTGAATGAGGAAAAATTGTAATATTTCCTGATCAGCTAAACATATTTCTGTTGGAGAAACCCGCTAACCAACAACCTCAATCGAAAATTAAGGTGGACTGGGCATTGATTCTGTTGCCTGACAGGCTGGTTTCAGCAGGCCTTTTTATTTTCAGCCAATGCTTTAAAGAGCAATACGGATTATCACTATCAGGCTGGGTTTCAAAGCAGAAATGATCCAAAATTGATAGTCTCTGACGATTTTTTTACATCCCCCGACAGTGCCGGCAGGTAAATTTGTACCTACATGAAGTTCGACAACCTGCTACTGCAGACATTATTAAACCATACCATAACCTTTTCAAAAAATCATGAGACAGTTTTTTTTCGTGCTGGTTCCCTGTTCAACTATAAAAAGACGAAATCTTATTTCCCCGTTAGTTCTGCTGTCAGGACTGTTTTTTGTGATGTTCATGCTGTCATGCGGTAAAGAAGGTCCCGCGGGAGCTGATGGTCCTGCCGGTCCGGCGGGCCCTCCCGGTCCCAAGGGTGATGGCGTTGCCGGCGGTGTGATCTACTCCGATTGGCTGGATGTGCCATTTAAGCCCGATACCGTCCATAAGGCAGGTGGTAAAATTGATACGATCGGCTATTATGCCAATATTGACGCTCCTAAGCTTACCAAGACGATGTTGAGCACCGCAGATCTGAAGGTATATATCAACTCCAGTGATGCAACTGATCCTCAGATCTATTCTTTGCCCTATTCTGCAAAAAGCGGCCTTTACATTCAGGTCACTGCAGTTGAAAAGGTAATTTCTTTGTATTCCAATGGGGATGTAGGCACCGTAACTGCCAATGGTAAGAAGTATCAACAATACCGGTACATGATTGTGCCTGGCAATACTGCGGCGAATTCGGCACCAGAAGTGAAATGGCCGGAATATGAGACAGTAAAAGCTTATCTCAAGTTAAATGATTAATAACAGGAGCTTAGCTACCAAAGCTATCTAACATTTCAAAGGTAGGTACGAAAAACAAACTGCCTGTTTGGGGCGTGCTAAAATCAAGTATCCTGTCATAGTTGCCTTCCGGTACACCCACAAACATATTGGTCAGCATCTTTTTAACCGTAATGAACGAGCTGGCATAGGCAATAAAATAGGTTCCCATTTCATTGGTTGAAACATTGCCAAAGGGCATATTGTCCCGCACTATTTTAAGATCATCGCCTACGTTGGCCAGAGCCGAATGGGCATTGGAAGGTTTTACGCCATCGGGCATTTCAATGTCATCGGATTTAGACCGGCCGATGACTTTTTCCTGTTCACTCACCGGCAATGCTTTCCATGCCTGCAGATCATGTAGGTATTTCTGCACAAAAAGATAACTGCCGCCTTTGTAAACGGGATCTTCATCGCCTATGATACCGAAATATGCTCTGTCCGCGCCATGCGGATTTTCGGTGCCATCCACAAAGCCCAGAATGCTACGACTGTCCCAGTACCTGAAGCCATGCACTTCATCAAGACTCGAGGCTACATCCTTCAAGGTGTCTGCAATGGCGGAAGCAGCATCTATACAGAAGCTGTAGGCATCGGAGCGGATGTGCAAATGCAGGTCGCCTCTGGTTGATACAGCAGTATATTTTGCTCCTTCAATGGGGGCAAACGCTACAAATTCTTTGGGTACTGGTGTTGGCAACTCCAACAAATGCCAGGCATCGAAGCCAATGCCTAAGACCACGCTGGCTCTTGCATTGGGGAAACGCGTATTGGCTGAGTTGTTCAGGTTGGTGACAAGGGCACAAAGACTTTTAAAAGCCTCCTTGATGGCCATACCTTCTTTAAAATTCCATACTATGAATATGGTATTGTTATTAGGGTAATCCAATACGTTTTGCGAAGCGATACTCATGGGATGATAATAAACTTAAATGAATGTTATTGTCTCAACCTTACCGTAATCTATCAGGATTGAATAGTCGTCAATGTACAAAATGTACATTTAATTCATATAAATAAAATGGAATTGAGTGCATAGAAGTAAATTGGATTATCAGGAAAAGCATATACCGCAGCGTAAGTTTTTATGCCAACAAAGTTGGAGTGAATAAATTAATGTTACTTTGGGATATACTTCCTAAATTCCAACTGCTTAATATTCAATCGTTACTTGCAGCAGCTATCCACCCATACTGAGAAAGAATTGCTGTTATTGGTAGCCGACAGCAATGAGTCAGCTTTCCGGCAATTGTACGATTTGTATGACAGGTTGCTGATGCCTTGCCTTACAGACCTTACCAAATCCGATCATGTAGCAGAAGACCTCGTTCAGGAAACCATGTTGCGCGTATGATTGAACCGGGAAAAGATCAGCACACTGGAACATCCCCGTGCCTATTTTTATCGAATGGCCGGTAACTGCGCATAAGGTGGCTCAAGAGAAGGCCATTTCAGTGAAGAAGCAATGAAGTCAGGAAGATCCTGGAAGGAGCTGAATTATCTGCATTGATTGAAACAGATATTTATAAGGATATGCCTGTTAAAACAATCGCGGCATTCGATTACCTGCTGAAGAATAAAATAAACGACGAAATAAAAACCGTTCTTGATTTCATTGCTGAGATTGATGTAAATATCGCAGTAGGACAGGTAGCCGAAGTCAAAGGTTTACCTATGCCAAAGCCTTGCCGAAGACTTGGTTCATTACAGGCAGTGGACCTAAAACATCCTTGCATCGACAAAGCTATTGGCAATACCATTGAAATGAAAATGAATAGCAATGTGATCTTTCTTACCGGCGCCAATATGGCCGGAAAATCTACCTGGATGAAATCGATCGGCATCAGTATGTATCTCGCTCATATTGGAGATCTATTCCAGTATCAATGTGGCTGATAATATATCTTTAGGATATTGCCATTTTTATGCAGAAGTAGTAAGAGTGAAAAATGCGGCGGAAGCTACGGCCACCGGCAAATACTTGCTGCTTATGTTCGATGAATTATTCAAAGGAACGAATGTAAAGGACGCTTATGGTGATACCCTGACTGTGACAGAAGCCTTCTCCGAATATGAAAACTGTTTATTTATGTATCGACACATATTATTGAAGTAGGGGAGACACTTGCAAGAAGAGGTAATATTCAATTTATTAACATGCCCACCGTTTTGGAAGGGAATGTTCCCCGTTGTACTTATAGGCTGGAAAATGGAATAACAGAGGGCAGGCAAGGAATGATGATCATCAGAAATGAATGGATCCTTGAATTGATAGGCGGATGAAACTTAAAATAGGAAGGGGATTGATTGCCGGCCGAGCAATTCATTCGGATGAAGAGCAAAAAGATAAAGGCCCTGGTCTACGATTTGCATGATTATTTCCAGTTTAATCTTTTAGTCGCATCAAGGCATTGATGCGGGAAATAATTCAAAATAATCGTTATGATACGCAAGTTAAAATCAGGCGAATATCGCCTGTATTCCCGGAAGAAGGACCCAAAAACAAATAAAAGAAGAAATCTTGGGACATTCAATTCATTAGCAGCAGCTCAAAAACATGAAAGGGAGATACAGTATTTTAAAAAGCATTGAACTTGAAATTGACAATTTAAGCATTAAGTCAATCAAAAGCAATGTGGTTCGTACGTTTATAAGAGGGAAAATGGTTGAACTCAGAACCGGTACTGTACCCAATAAAAGGAATCCCAAATTATATCTTAAGGGCTGACCCAAAAGGTCAGCCCCCAATATTGGCAGGTTACAATTTAATACCTGTTGTTGTTATAGCTGTTACGGTTATTATAACCGCCACCGCTATCACGCGAAGATCTGTCTGCTTTTGGTTTAGCCTCAGATACGCTGATAGCTCTGTTTTCAACCATAGCGCCATTCAGTTCAGCAATTGCTTTTTTGGAAGCCGCTTCGTCTGTCATTTCTACAAAGCCGAAGCCTCTTGATCTGCCTGTTTCTCGATCAGTGATAACTTTAGCTGAAGAAACTTCTCCATAACTGGCAAAAAACTCTTTTAAGTCTTCATCCTGTACGTTGAAGCTTAAGTTTGAAACATAAATGTTCATTCCGTGAAATTAAAAGATGAATAATTTCTGAGGAAAGCATGAAGTAGGAGACTAACTATAATGCAGTTGTCGAAAGCAATGTAATTAATAAATACTAATGCGAGGCTCAAAATAACTGTATAAAGATAGTCTTATTTATTTTTAATCCCTGAATTATTATTCCTGGTAGGAAAACTCATCCTAACAGATGATCAATAGGGATGCCCTCCAGATAATGCCGGATAGCATTGGTATCAGGTAAAATGCAATATTCCTCAATTGTTTTGTCTTCCACATTGCAATAAGTTTCTACATAATAGTTTTCTATTTGAAAAAGGAAAATGACGAAACCAGGAGAAGTTCTGGAAGCAAGTACCACGGCATTGTTCATGACAGCCTTCTTTTTTTCCGTCTCATTCAATACGATAAACTCAGATAGCTTCATAACGTTAATTTTTTACTGTTAACTGAATAAAGTCTTTCCAATAATTCTAACTGAATAACGAACACTAAAAAACTGAGGCAATATTGATTGAGATTCAAATACGCAGGCATCATTTCATAGTAGAGGCAGAAAATAGTAATTCAAATAATGCCTTATAAGAACATATGGTAAATATAAGGGATTGTTTCTTTACGCGGTAGTCTTATTTTTCCTAGCATGGCATTTAGCTCAATTACAGGAAAGCAAACATTCTCGGAAAGATTATCTACACCGGTTTAAGGAGATTTTACAGGTTACAGCCAGCCGGGATTTAAAGGATGCAGCTAAGCAAAGAATATTGAAAAAGAGGAGACGAAACAAGACTAAATATGTTTTCAAATAAAGAAAAGACTTGGCTATTTACTAAGGATTTTGCTGAACTGTCGGGGCGTTGGACAGAAACCCAACCGTACGATAGATGAACTCTTATTGTTGAGAGAATATTTTTTTACAAAATAAATGTCGTACCGGATTCAATGATTTATCTCACCATATCTGGTTCAATTCTTAAAGTGGAGTATAGGTATGCTATTTGGCTTACATAATCCAAAAATTCCGTCAACATACAAAAATAGCGGCTTGTAAATCAGATCGCGTTGTGGTCTTCCGTGTACAATTTTAGAACCGGTTCATAGTTGATATGGTACTTCTTGCTAATACAACAAGTGGTAGAATTAGGGGACTACGAAACTCTCCTTGAAATGGATATGATAAAAGGTATTGATATTTTGTTGAAATTTGGTGCTGATCTCGAAAAGCGTAACAATAAAGGATTAAGGGCCATCGATTCGATTAACTCTTATTCTGGAACGCCTTATGGATTTGATCTGCTGGTTGCGGGTTTTTCAATTGTTATTCTTGGCATTTTCGAAATGATAACCTTTAAGAAATAGACTGCTGGTTCGGATGTCCTGCCTACATATTTTATGCATTGATGAATGATGAAATTGATGAGTTCCTATTTGTCAATAGCTGGATGACTTCAGCGGACTTCTGTTAAATTGCTTTGGTTTAATGGAATGATAACTGAATGTTCCCGGTTACCTTGTCGCTAATTCTGGTTTTTGATTTTATCTCTTGCCGCTACCTGCTAAATAATTGTATGACAAAAACATTATTATTGCCTACTTTTGATAGTATCATTTGATACTATCATTTATGCAACCTCCTTATACTATTACGTCTGCAATTCTCCAGCTAGTGGCTTCTATATCTGAAAAAATTGGAGAAATTAATGCTACTCATTTACACAGGCCACCAGCAGAGCTAAGAAAATCAAACCGGATCAAAACGATCCAGGCTTCACTGGAAATTGAAGGCAATACACTTTCTGTTGAACAAATAACTGCAATAGTTGAAAACAAGAGGGTATTGGGGCCACAAAAAGATATCCTCGAAGTAAAAAATGCAATTATTGTTTATGAAAAATTAAATGAATTCAATCCCAATAGTATTGAATCTTTGTTAAAAGCTCATCAGCTACTGATGAAGGGCTTAATTGATACTTCGGGAAAGTTGAGAACGAGATCGGTAGGTATTGTAAAGGGAAGCGATATCACTCACCTTGCACCGCCAGGAGAAATGGTTAGGTCTTTAATGAAAGATTTGTTCGGATATCTAAAATCCTCCAAAGATCTGGCATTGATAAAAAGTTGTGTTTTTCATTATGAATTAGAATTTATTCATCCGTTTATGGATGGCAATGGCCGTGTTGGTAGGCTTTGGCAAACAGTAATCCTAAAGCAGCAATACCCCGTCTTTGAATATTTACCTATCGAAACCATTGTAAAGCAGAAACAACTCCAATATTATGAGGCATTAAGCAAATCTGATAAATCTGGCAATTCAACAATTTTTATTGAATTCATGTTAGGGATAATTTTAGAATCGCTGGAGGAGTTATTATCTCAACAAAACAGGACTTTCCTAAGTTCAGACAGGATCATGGTATTCAGCTCAATTGCAGGAAAACAAGAATTCACAAGGAAGGATTATCTACGACAGTTTAAGGAGATCTCACAGGCTACGGCCAGCCGGGACTTAAAGGAAGCAGTGGAACGGGGTATATTGAAAAAAAGAGGAGACAAAAGCAAAACTAAATATGTTTTCAAATAAAGAAAAGCCTTGATTATGCATCAAGGCTTTTTGTTTCTTGGTCGTCTTCCCTGCACAATTTTCGAACCGATTTATTACTGATTTTAAACAAATTGCCTC
>JAGIAB010000152.1:9050-11648 GCA_017745135.1 Flavisolibacter sp. | reverse complement strand
GAATTGTGCTGACGGGTACAGAAGTAAAATCATTGCGTGAAGGCAAAGCCAGTTTCAACGACAGCTATTGCATTTTTAATAAAGGTGAGCTCTGGATCAAATCCTTTCACATTTCCGAGTACTCTCATGGAACCGTAAACAATCACGACCCTGTTCGGGAACGAAAATTGCTATTAAGCAAACGCGAACTAAAAAAGCTCGAAGCAAAGATCAAAGAGAAAGGTTACACCATTATTCCCTTGCGTTTATTTTTCAATGAAAAAAAATTAGCAAAACTGGAAATTGGCTTAGGCAAGGGAAAGAAACTTCATGATAAAAGAGAAACGATCAAGCAAAGAGATACCGAAAGAGAGTTAAAGCGCTATGTAAAATAAATTTAAAACAAGCTCCATCCTGCATGAAAAAAGTTTTGTTATTGCTTGCTGTAGTTACCACCTTAAACGTTTCTGCACAAAACGTGGTTGGTTATTGGTATGGAACGGCCAATGTCGCCGGCATGAGTTCTACTAACAATTATATGATCGAATTGATCGTGACACAAAAGCAGTCGGCTGTGCAGGCGATCATGAATTGCTATTTTAAAAACACATTTCGCAGCATTAAGTTGAATGGCAATTACAATAACATCAAAAGAGAACTCACACTTCTTGATATACCCATGCCTTATTTTGCTTCTACCGATAAAGTACAGGTAGATTGCCAGATGGAATTCACAGCTTCACACCGGGTGGCAAAGGCAGGTTCTAATTTAACCGGAAGATTTACTGGTTTAGGAGATTACAAATACACTTGCCCTGATATTGTTTTTGATTTGAAATTAAATAACGAAGCAGGTAACCAGGATTCTATTTTGTTAGCATTGAAGAACTTTAAAGAAACATACCAATTGTGGACACCATCTGCAACTGATACGATAGTGCAGGCAACGGTAATTCAACGTAAGATTGAAAATCCTGTGATCAAAAGGGAGTTTGCAGAAAGAGAGAATGTCATCCAAAAAGTAATTGAAGTGGACTCGGATTCAATAACAATTGACCTGTATGACAACGGGGAAGTGGACGGTGATTCTGTTTCTGTTTTTTTCAATGGCGAATTGCTTGGAGCCAACCTGATGTTAAGCACAAGATCCATTCGCATGAACATTAAGTTGGACACAACGAGAGAATTCAATGAACTTTCAATGTTTGCCAATAATCTTGGCGCTATTCCACCAAATACTGCGTTGATGTTAGTTAGTGATGGAAAGACCAGGTATGAAGTACGATTATCCAGCAACCTGGAGAAGACAGGAGCCGTAAGGATCAGACGAAAGAAGGCAGCCTCCCTATCCCGATAGCTATCGGGACCTCCGGTAGAGGGACTTCGCCGCAGCACAGACCCGGATGGTTTGAGATTCATTACAACACTGGAAAAACTTTATTTTCAGAGTTTATAGCAACGCCTTCGGCATTGCTATATTCAGAACACGGATAACACAGATGAAAAGAAGTTACACTGATGTTCTTTTTAAAAAAATCTGTGCTGATCTATTCAATCCGCGTTATCCGTGTTCTAAAAACTTTGCCATTCATAGCAAAAAAAGCTCTCAGCATAGATGAAATGTTGAGAGCTTTTAAGTATCATTAAATAAGCGAGGGCTGTGAATGGGTCTCCTTCCCACCGGGAAGGTCGGGATGGGCCGGGTTTTATTTTTTCTTAGCCTCTGCGACTAAATATTTTTCCAGGGCTGCAACCATTGAAGGCGCCTGTGGTTCCGGGGCTTTAATTGTTAATAGCAGTCCGGCTTCTTCCACCGCTTTCGAGGTGTTACTTCCAAATGCACCGATCACTGTTCCGTTTTGTTTGTATTTCGGCACATTATCAAAAAGGCTTCTTACACCACTTGGAGTAAAGAAACAGATAACGTCATACTCTTTCTTCAGAACTTCTTTTACATCATTACTGGCTGTGCGGTACATGAAAGCAAGAGAGAAATCGCAATTATTGCTCTTTAACCACCCGGTGATTTCGCTGTCCTGCTGGTTTTCGGAGCACACGTATAAAAACTTTTCGTTGCTTTTGTGTTTGTTGATAACATCAAACAAACTTTTGTTGCTTCCATCGGCACCGTAAAACACTTTACGTTTGCGATAGAGTATAAACTTTTGCAGATAGAGGGCGACAGCTTCCGTAATGCAGAAATATTTGGTATCCTGCGACACACTAACTTTCATTTCCTCGCATACCCGGAAGAAGTGATCAATAGCGTTCCGGCTGGTAAAAATCACCGCCGTGTGGCTTTGAATGTCGATCTTTTGTTTGCGGAATTCCTTAGCCGGAATAGATTCGAGCCTTATAAATGGATGAAAGTCCAACTCCACATCAAACTTTCTGCTTAACTCGAAGTACGGCGATTTCTCGCTATCAGGTCTTGGCTGAGTAATCAGGACCTTTTTTTTATTTGTGACTTTTACTCCGTTTTTTAGCATATGGCGGTTCGGCTAACGTTGCGCAAAATTAAGATGTTTCGCCCAGAAAACTAAACAACAGTTTGTTAATCAGCAATAGTGGAATAACCTCGAAAGCCAGTAAATAAAGGAGAAAATGAAAAAAACCAAC
>JAGIAB010000152.1:0-9010 GCA_017745135.1 Flavisolibacter sp. | reverse complement strand
AACACAACCATAATACTCAAGCTCATGGCTACTTCATTCACAAGTCCGTAAGTAAAACTGAGCATTATTAAAAAGGGAAGCAGAGCAATGCCGATCACCTTATTTGTGGTAAATACAATGAAAATATAAGCATCTGTAGATTCAGAAACCTGGAAGACCCACCCAAGCAATTTTAAAGAAACAAACTTAATCAGATAAATGGCGATTAGCGCCAAAACACAATAGAGATAAAGCCACCAAAAATTGAAATCCAATCCCAATTTGAAATGCTGCAACAACAAAGCAAGGAACATTCCTATGCTTAAAACAAAAAAAAGATTCAGCAAGAGCGAAGGCAGGGGACTTTGCAACAACTGTTCTTTGGTCTGCTTTTGATTCACTCCCGTTCTAAAATAAGTTTTAAAAAGATCACCCATATACCGGGTAAATGCATTTTTGATGAGCGCAAAAAAAATGAGCAGCGCTATCATCGAATAAAATATTGCCTCTTTCCCCTGCCACTTTTTTATGGTAATAGAATAGCGCATAGGGTCTGTAAACCGGAAGAAAGGATTGAGCGAAAGAAGTGAGGTGTCCTTTTGAGGCTTAAATAAAGAAATGCCGGGACGAAAAATTTTTGCAGGAATGAGCACAGAATCCTGCCTGAGAGTGGAATCAATAAAAGCAGTGGAATCGGTTAATCCAATAGAATCCCGGCGAATCACTCTTGGTTTTTGAACCGGTTTTCGAATAACAGGAGCTTCTATAGCAGTATCAGTTGCTGTGTTTACAGTGCTATCCTGAGAAAACAAATCCAAACTGCACAGGACCACTAGTATTAAGACAAGGCACTTTCTCATTCTTTGCAAAAATATTCTCCTCTGCAAAAGAATCAGAAATAACTTGCAAAACCAATATGAACTTTAAATTGGCGAAAATTAAACGGTATATCATCCCTTTTTCCTAAAGCTCCTGCTAAATTCACAATACCTGCTTTTGTTTCCAACGATAATCCCAAACCAGTACCTAAATAGGAATGATTTTGCTTTGTTTCAAGTAAGTGTTTTCCCAGACCTCCATCTGTAAATACAAAGAAGAACGAATTTAATCCAACACGATACCGGTACTCGACTGTGCTAATTGCGTATTGCGACACAAACTGGCTTTCTTCGTCAAAACCTCTCATTAATTTATAACCACCGATCTGGAATAACTCGTTGCGGAAATAATTGGCACTTTGATAGATACCAGCATTCAACCCCAGCTTGATTGTACTTTGTTTGCCCAAAGGGACAAAATGCGCTGCTGTAGTTATGATTCTGAATTGATAGGCCTTCAATTTTACCGTATCATATAAACTTTCGAATTTAAAGTTTGGCTCGGAAGGATCCTTTAGATCAAGAATCTGGTTGTTCTTCCTGATTTTTTTAGTACCCGCCGTGCTTGAAATGATAAACTCATTTCCTTTTCGCGGATTAAAGCGGTAGTCTGTATTGCTGAATTCATAGCCGATTCCCAAATTGGTTGAACTCACATCTGCTTCACGTGGCAGTAACTTTGTTTGAATAATCGTTGCTTCATTAATGCCACTGACAATGCTTTGCCTTCTTTGTAAAAACAACCTGGCTGTTTTTCTTTCTTCCAATTGATAGCTTGTTCCAAGATTCATATTGATGTTTAAAAACAGGCTGTCCCTTTTGTACATGTCAAAGGAAAAATTCAAACCAAAAGGAGAATGAAAAATGTAAGGTTGTTCATAAAGCAAATTCAGTCTCGGGGATTTTTGCTGCAACTGCTGCCATATCAAACCAATCGTTTCACCGTTACTCAGGGCATTACGCAATAAAATATTGGCATCAACAGTAAGCCGCAATTTTTTAGTGCCGGATGTAACATCGCTGTTTGGCAAAAAACCAATTAAGGCGTTGGCCTGGCTGTTCTTCCTGGTTTTGAGGTATAAATTCAAAACGGATCCCGTTCCTAAATAATCAATTGTGGGAACATGCTCCTGCTGAACATAACTGATCTCCGAGATCCTTTTTGAAACTCTTTCGAGCTTCTTCCGGTTATACACACTACCGTTTGGAATTTCCAAATACCGCTGGAGAAATTCATTACTTATTTTGGCGTCACCATATACCCTAATGCTGTCAATTTTATAAAGAGGTCCCGGCTCAATTTTTAAAACAGCATGGACTTCATTTCCAGAAATGCCAATGCTGTCCAGGTAAACTTTTCCAAAAGGGCGGCCATTTTCTTCCAGGTAGTCCAAAATTTTTTTCTGCCAGGTTTGAATCGTATTGAAATCAACTGTTCCTTCCAGCCTGTCCGGCCAACGGATGGATTGCAGAAGAGCAGCGTCCTGCTCACTGGTCGAAATCTTTGCCCATTTGTATTGTTCTCCCAGGTAAACAATGGCCCTTGCAAATAGGGAATCATACTGAACACTGTCAACAGAAGCAGTAATATAACCTTTGCCTTGTAATAGAAAAGGTAATTGTACAATGTAAAGCGCCGCTTCTGTTTGCGATGAAAAACCCCTCTGCAATGAAAGCTTTTGCTGAAACGAGATATCACCTTCCGGAGTTTTATAATAAACGGCATACGACTGCGCCTTGCCAATACAGAAGGTTGTTAAAAAGGATATTGCTGCTAACAGGTGTTTTAACTTCGCCATCGAAATCAGGGACAATCCTAAGACTATCCCTCTCAAAAATAGGTTGTACAAAACACTAAACGAAGTTGGCCGGAATTTATTTGCATATCCCCTTTTGTAAACAGGCGTGTACGTACTGCAATTTTCATTTCAGTACTTCATTACGGTATAAACCTGATTTGGTGAAAGCATTGGTAAAAGAAGCGGAAAAGGAAAAGGACTATTTACAGGGAGAGAAGATCAATACCATTTATTTTGGAGGAGGCACACCAAGTATTTTGGAGGTTTCGGACTTAGAATTTCTGATTTCGGGTTTGTTTAAGAATTATCCTGTTTCGGCGGATGCTGAAATCACTCTCGAAGCCAATCCCGATGATATTACGACAGATAAATTAAAAGCCTGGAAAGGCATTGGCATTAACCGTTTGAGTATCGGCATTCAATCTTTTTTTGAAGAAGAACTCAAATGGATGAACCGGGCACACAATGCACAACAGGCCATCGGTAATTTACAATTGGCAAGAAAGGAGTTTGGAAACATCACTATTGATCTTATTTATGGCTCCCCTTTACTTACAGATGAAATGTGGAAACAAAATGTCGACCGGGCGATTGCATTTGAAATTCCGCACCTCTCCTGCTATGCATTAACTGTGGAAGAAAAAACGCCTTTGTATAAACTAATCAATACTGAAAAAACTGCTGATGTTGATAATGAAAAACAAGCGAGACAATTTTTATTGCTGATGCAGTGGCTAAGAGAAAAAGGTTATGAGCATTATGAAGTTTCAAACTTCGCCAAACCGGGTTTTAGAAGTCGGCATAACTCTTCTTACTGGAAAGGAGAAAAATATTTGGGTCTCGGTCCTTCCGCACATTCATACAATGGAATGGAAAGAAGATGGAATGTTGCCAATAACAATCTGTACATAAAAGGCATTAATGAGAATTGCCCGGAGAGAGAAAAGGAAACTCTCACATCTGCTCAAAAGCTAAACGAGTTCATCATGATTTCCCTTCGAACCAAAGAGGGAATGGATTTGACCGGGCTTGAAAAAGAATTTGGGCCCAAAGAGAAAGATAGAATCAAAAGCAAAATTGAAAAGTTTAAGAACAACAATTTAATCTGCATAAATAATTCCTTCATCCAGTTAACAGATGAAGGAATGCTAAGGGCTGACGGGATTGCAAGCGAGTTATTTTCTAATTAACATTTTGCAATTCATTATTCAAAGCATCGATCAGTTCAGTAACACTTCCTTCTATGATCCTTCTGATTTTTCCCTGCCGGTTAATAATGATATGTGTGGGATAATAAATGATCCCTAAATCATTCATCAGGTAATTTTCCTTATCGGGCACAATTGCATATTTGAATTCCTTTTTAGTGAGAAACTGTTTCAAAGAATCTGCCTTATCAAAAGCCAATCCGAGAAAAACAATATCGTTTCTGTCCTTCGTCTTGTCCACAATTTTATTGAGTTCAGGCATTTCCTCATTGCAAGGCTGGCAGCGAACAAACCAACAATTCAGAACAACGATTTTGCCTTTGGTATTTTCGCGATTATAAACATTTCCATTTAAATCGGTGAAATTGAATCCAGGCAAATGGCTTCCCTCAAATTGCAAATACCGGTAAACCATTTGTGCTTTGTTCCTGATCACTCTTCTTATTCCTTCATCAACATTGCTCTGGGCCCGATACAACTGGTAACATAATGCAGAATCACTCGTTCGGATTTTCACGGGCAAATAATTACCTGTTGTTAATTGCTTTAAAAATTCGCTTCGTTCTATCCGTTTCAAAGACGTGTCTAAGGCCTGAAAATCTGCAGACCACCGCATATGGTCGCGTTCATAGTACAACCAGCTCATCAGGTCTTTTTCAATAAGCGAAGGCGGAACAACGGGTTCAGGACCATTTGAAGTATTTGTGCACGACGCAATGATGGAAACTATCAACACCGTTAAAAGCCAGTTTCGGTTCATTTTTTGAATTTACAGATAATGAGTTGGCTTTACAAGTATTCCACAAAATGATTGTTTCACACCAACACTTCCTCCACCATCTTAAAACCTTGCTCAGCATTCATTCGCTCCCACAATATTTTATAGATGGTTTCAGCCATCGGAATTTCAGCACCCAATTTCTTATTGATGTTGTAAATGCACTTTGAAGCATAGTAACCTTCTGCCACCATGTTCATTTCCAGTTGTGCGGATTGAACCGTGTAGCCTTTACCGATCATGGCGCCAAAAGTTCTGTTACGACTGTAAAGCGAGTAACAGGTCACCAGCAAATCACCTAAATAAACCGACGCCGCATAGTTAATATCTTTCCTTCTTCCGCTGATGTCTTTCTTTTCGTGCTCACCTACAACCATGTGTTGCGCACCAACCTTGCGAAGAAATGCAGCCATTTCATCGGCAGCATTGGCAATATAAACACTCAGAAAATTATCCCCGTATTCCAGCCCATGCGCAATGCCTGCGCCCAATGCATAAATATTTTTTAAAACGGCAGCATATTGTACCCCTAAAATATCAGTATTGATGATGGTATTGATATAATTGGTTTGAAAAAGAGATGCCACTTGTTTTGTTGCCTCAACATCTATCCCCGAAAAAGTAAGATAAGATAACTTTTCAGCAGCTACTTCTTCCGCATGACATGGACCAAGGACAGCAAAATAATTTTCTAACGGAAGATCGAATTGTTTGTTCAGATAATCGTTCAGCAAAACATCAGGGCCGGGAATTAATCCTTTGATGGCTGAAAGAATTTTTTTCCCTTTCATCACTTCCTTATCCAGTGGCGCTAATGAGTCCTGTATATAAGCAGATGGAACAGCCAGAACAAGCAGTTCTGATTTTTCCGCAACTTCTTTTACACTGCTAAAAAGATCGAGTAACGAAACATCAAAATAAGCGGAAGGCAGATAATGAGGATTGTGTCTCCTGCTTTTTATGGAATCAATTGAACCGGCATTGCGTATCCACCAGTTCACCGGGTGATGATTATCAGTAAGGATCTTCACCAACGCTGTAGCCCAACTACCATTGCCAATAACCCCAATTCTTAAATTCTCTTTCATGTTAATCGAAAATGGCGAATCGTCAATCGTGAATTGAAAGGTTCTTTAATTCTTAAGTGCCCTGTTATTGCAAAAGAATCCATGCATTTATATTGAAAACACTCTTACCAGATCAACCTTTTCCACCATTCACCATTGACCATTCACAATTTATTTTTGAAATAATTTGTCTTTAGGAACAATGTTGACTTTATCACCACTCTTCATTGTTTTGTTTACAGCATCAAAAGGCGCCGTAACAATTTGTTCCCCTTCTTTCAAACCCATAGTGATCTCTATAAAATTCATATCCTGGATGCCGGTAGTCACTGTTCTTTTTTCCACAGTGCCATCAGGCTTAATTACAAAAACAACTTCTTCCAGTTCATCTCCGGAAATACTCACTTCTTCAGCATCAGGATCTTTACCTTTTTCTTTTTCCTTCTTTTCATCCGCTACGCTTTTATCACTCCCTTTAACCCTTGCCGCTACTGCAGCAATAGGCACACTTACCACATTGTCTTTTCGCTTTGTTTTGATATCAGCACTGGCATTCATACCAGGTCTGAAAGGAAATTTTTTGGGTTTTGAAGGATCCGCCAAATCGCTGTAAGAAGAAGGGTCGATGCGGATACGCACTTCATAATTGGTAACATCTCCTGTAGTTGCCTGCGCTGTTTTTGTGCTACTGGCAATTTGCGTAACCACACCCTTGAATTTGCGATTGTTGTAAGCTTCTATTTCAACATCTGCAGAATCACTTATGCTTACTTTCACAATATCGTTTTCACCAACATCAACTCTTACTTCCATTACCCCCATCTCAGCTACACGCATCATTTCTGTACCCAGTGCAAAACTGTTACCGGCTACACGTTCACCCTTCTTCACACTTAAGGATGAGATCACGCCATTCATAGGCGATACCAGCACCGTTCTGCTTAAATTTTTATTAGCTGCCTCAAGACTTGTCCGGGTGCTTTGAGTAGCTGCTCTTAAGCTGCGAATATTTTGTTGCGCTGCATTGTATTGCGATTGAGCCGTACGGTACTGTGTTTCGTATTGTTCAAATTCGGCGTCAGAAATTACTTTTTCGTCATGAAGTTTTTTATAACGGTCGTAGGTCAGCTTAGCCTGGTCCAATTGTGCTTTCAATGCATTTAACCCTGCTTCACTGTTTGCCACTGTTGCCTGCGATTGCGTTACTCTTGCAGCCGCTTCATCCCGCTGCGACGAATAGATATCAGCATAAATCCTGGCCAATACCTGTCCCTTCTTTACGCTATCGCCTTCCTGTACATTCAACTCTACAATCTCACCGGAAATATCAGGACTGATCTTTACTTCTACTTCTGGATATACTTTTCCGCTTGCATTCACTGTTTCAATGATGGTTCTCTTTTCCGCCTTTTCAGCGGTTACCTTAGTGCCTGTTTTCGATGACCCGCCTAACATTTTTGCACCCACAAAAAGTACAGCCAGTACACCAACAACAATGAGTATCCATTTTAAACTCTTATTCATAATCTTTTTTTGCAGTAGTTATAATTTTAACCCTTGTCCTTTATAGAACTCGAGCAATTTCATCCGGAATACAAATTCAAACTGTGCAGCCGCCGCATTCAGCTTCGACGTGTTTAAATTGTTTTGATTGGTCAACAACTCAAATAATGAAAGCAAATTGGCATCGTATCGTTTCTGTGAAAAATCAAGCGCCTTTTGGGAAGCCTGCACTGCTTTCTGCGCCGACATATATCGCTGTTGTGCATTAACAGCATTAGTATACGCATTGTAAATATCTGCCTGCAGAGTTAAATCATCTTGCTGAAGCTGCAATTTCACCCCCTCAGCATTAAGCTTTGCCCTTTCCCAGTTTGTCCTCAACTGGCGGTTGTTGAAAATAGGAATGGAAAGACTGAGCCCGATTCTTTCACCGAGGTTGATGTCAAACACCTGCTTGCCATAGGTAGCAAAAGGAGTATAGGTTTGAAATTTAGGACTTACTACCGGCTGATACACTCCGGGGCTGGTTTGTACCACCAAACCTACCGTATCAAATCCTGAACCTGGCGTAACTACCGTTCTTGATCTATCCGGGTACAAACTGGAATAAGTAGAGCCGACTCCAATAAAGGCTGAAAGCGTTGGATACATGGAAGACCTTGCTACCTGGATATTTTTTAATGCCGATTGATATCGGAAATGATTGACACGTTGCTGCGGCAAATTTTTTAACGCTTGTTGGTAGACATAAGCAGGCTGCAATTCAGCTAACGGCTCAACCGGGATGCGATCCACATTTGGTGTTTCAATATCAAATGCCACAGCCATATCAAGATTAAGCAACGCCTTTAACTGGATAAGATTTTGCTGGTAAGTAGAAATTGCAGTGATGTAGTTTGAACTGTCTGTTGCCAGTTGTGCTTCTGCTTCTACAAGGTTCAATTCAGGAACCGCACCCGCGTTCACTCGTTTACGAACAATATCCATTTGAGCCAGTGTTTGTGCTATTTGCACATTACTGATCTGCACCTGTTCATTCGCCAAAAGCGTTTGCAGGTAAGCCACAGCCACATTCAAGGCAATATCATTTCTTGCTTTATCAACGGCAGCATCAGCTGCCTGCTGATCAAACCTACTTGCTTCAATGGCATGCCTCTGCGAAAACCAGTTGAATAAATTGACACTCGACTGCAGTTGATAATTACTGAAGAAAAATCTATTGGTTTCAAACTGGTTGGTGGCCGGATTGATGGATCGTCCAAAATTGTATCCTGAACTCGTTGAAAAACCAACATTGGGATATTGTCCTGCTTTATTTAGTTTAACTGTTAATGCAGTAATTCTTGCCTGAATATCTGCCTGCTTAACGGAAATATTGTTGGCGACAGCATAAGCCACACACTTTTCAAGACTCCATTTATCCTGTGCCTGTGAAAAACAATACAAGAAAGTCAAACACAATAAGCAGAAAAACTTTCGGTTCATAGCTGTAAAAATAAACGAAATGTACAGAGGCTACATAGTCTATATAAGATTTAACGCCTGATTTATATCAGCTATCAAATACGAAGCATCCTCCAGGCCAACATACAAACGGATGTACTGGTGTTCAATGTTGGCAGCGTCGAAATTTTTAGGATTGATACCCGAACATTTAGGGATAACCAGCGATTCATGTCCACCCCAGCTCACTGCCATCAAAATATGTTTTAACGATTCGCAAAACTTAGTTATGGATTCGCAGGTCCCATTTTTTACTGTGAAGGTTAGCAATCCACAAGCTCCTCTCATTTGTTTT
>JAGIAB010000151.1 GCA_017745135.1 Flavisolibacter sp. | reverse complement strand
GCCCGGGACGATGTGGCCACATGATTCTGTTTGATGGGTTTTGAAATAATCTCAACATCGTTTGGTATAGATATATCAAAAGGACTTTGCCATGCGCCTGAAATCCTTTGCGGAGAGAACTCAAAATCACGGCTAAAATGTCTCCAGTTTTTGAGTAAGAAACAATTGAGTTTCGGGTTAAATTTTACTCCGGCAGCTTTCTCATCTCCTTTTTTCATGGGTCTTATTTTCCATAATTCAACAATGCATAGGGCTTTGCCGGCATTTTTACCTACTGAGTTTGTTTTTCCGCAGCAGATAACAATATCACCACGATAATTAAAAGTTCTGAACCTGGTTTCTATGGTTTTTTCCCCGTTCTTTATCCAATCAGCATATGGTGCGCCTGGATAATCGTTCATAATTAAAGCCTTGTATATTTTTTGCGTTTCTGCCATTGAGAGAGATATTACAATTCCCATTCCTGGAACTGAGGGATCTTTACCCAACGAAAATTACTGCCTATAACATGGGTGCCTGTTGCACAACTCACACTGTGTTAATAAAGATAGTTGCAAAAGGGCAGTTGCAAGTGGTAACTTAAATAATGCAAGGGAAGAAACAATTGCTGTAGCCAGGGCTTGTGTCCCCACAAGCCGTAATTGCCAAACTCCTACCCTTTCCCGATGAGTCTCTCCCCTGCCTTGTGCAAGCCAGGACTCATCGATTTGTCGCCAAAGCTTGTATCCCCACAAGTCGCATTTACAACCCTGTTTTCACATTCCAACAACGTCTGCCTATCCGGCTCCTTAATTTGCATAACATGCCGTCAGCTAACGCAAAAGCTAAAGAATAACCGCCTGTTACGATAATTGTATTTGCGCTATTCAGCAACATCCGGGTATTTTTTGATAAGTTATTGAAAATACGGCTATTCAAAATATTGTCGCTGGGAAAATCGTAGCGTATTAGCGTAAATACTACTGTTGCCTGCAATTTTTTTGGACACAACCTAAAACCGCAAATGGACCTATCAAGTTTGACAAATTATCAACTCTATGAAATAATCCAAAACATCAAGCTGGACACCGAAATACGAAAGGCGGCTAATAATGAATTCAACAATCGCAAACTTAGTGTTGACGAAATTCAAGAAATTGTAGCGAGACAGGATGCACACTTTCAACCAGACAAAGACGAAACCTTAAAGCTTGAATACAAACTCTTATTAATCTTATTTCCTTTTGTAATTCCTGTTCAAAGTGTATTCGCAGGAAAATGTTTAGCTAAAGGACACAAACGTAAATGGAAGGAGTATTGGTTTTATCTTTCACTTGGTTACCTTTTTTGGACAATCATTGTGATTTTAATTGCAAGTTATTTTTTGTTTAAACCGAGCTTAGATTAAATCGAAAATGAAAACTGAAATATTTGAAAAAATACTTACTCCGGTGCTTGAAAGTTTTATGAATGTTGATTTCGATTTTGAAAATAAATCGATGCACATACATAATATCGAAACAAAAGAACGAGTTGAGACAGTCAGAAATATGAAAATCTTGATTTATCCAAATGACCATAATCCACCACATTTTCATGTGATTTCAAAAGACGGTTCGGTGAATGCAAAATTCACTATTGATACTTGTGAATTAATATGCGGGACAATCAGTTCAAAAGACATCAAACGAATACAAGCATTTCATAAACACTCAAAAACTGTTATTGTCTTAGAAAGATTTTGGAATAAACGCAACAATTAAAACTGCAACCAACAGCGCATTGGCGCATATGGCGGGGCGACGAATAAATCATCAGCTATAAATCACTAATCATCACCTGTCCGGTCAGACCGTTTTCTAAAGAGCTTTTTAGTAAACAATGAACTTTATATCTTTAATCAGCATCGGTTGTGCAGACGGATCACAGACTTCCACCACATCGCCAATGCTTTGACGTTGACTAAAATGCTTTAAGACTTCTCTACTTTAAGCCGTTTCCCATTTTGGGAACTTTTCTTTATCTTTGGCGAAAAGCCGACTTGCGGGTAATAGCTAAAAAGACACTTCGGGACTTTTGGGAAAAGCATCCCCACTGTGAGCAACAGCTCAAAGCGTGGTACCAGGAAGCCGAAGACGCCAGTTGGAAAGGACCAAACGACATCAAACGGGATTATCCAAGTGCTTCTTTTTTGGCTGACAACCGCGTGGTGTTCAACATCAAAGGCAACCATTACCGGCTGATTGTAAAAATCAATTATTCTTACGGTATGGTGTGGATCCGTTTTGTTGGCACCCATGCCGAATATGACAAGATAGACGCAACAAAAATTTAAACACAATGAACATCAAACCCATAAAGACAAAAAAAGACTACCAGGCGGCTATGAACCGGCTGGAAGCCATCTTTGATGCAAAGCCCGGAACGCCGGAGGGCGACGAACTGGAGGTGCTGGGCATTCTGATCGACAAATATGAACAGGAACATTATCCCATTGGCTATCCAGACCCCGTTGAAGCCATCAAGTTCCGTATGGAGCAATTGGGCTATAGCCAAACTGACCTGGCCAGGGTAGTAGGCCTGAAGAGCAGGGCCAGTGAAATTCTTAGCAAAAAGCGGAAGCTGACATTGGAAATGATCCGCCAGTTACATCAGACGCTAGGCATCCCCACTGACGTACTCATTCAGAGCTACTGACGAAAGCACTTCAGCCAACAGGCTATTGCTGTAGCCAGGGCTTGTGTCCGCACAAGCCGTAATTGCCAAACGCCTACACCCCCCTTAGGCCGTCGTCTCCCAACGAGCGCAACCTACTTATTAGTAGGTATGTATTTTCTGTATCTTTGCCGGCGCAAATGGATACAAGAACAGAAATCATACGACTTGGCGACAGCCTTATACGGGAAAAAGGATATAACGCTTTTAGCTTTGCTGACATCTCAAAGCACCTGAACATTAAAAATGCCTCCGTACATTATCACTTTCCAACAAAAACAACCTTAGGGTTAGCTATCGTGCAGGAACACCGTAACCGGTTGGAACGGTTAAAAACAAAAACAGAAAGCAAAGACCCTGTTGAAAAGCTAAATGCTTTTTTAAACATTTACGCTGCTGCAAAATCGGAAAACAAAATTTGTATTGTAGGCTCCCTGGCAACCGATTTTTATACCGTTGAACCTGAAATGCAACACGAACTTAAAAAATTAGCCGACAGCATTTTGAAATGGGTCATTGAAATACTAAAGGAAGGAAAAAACAAGCATGTTTTTCGGTTCCGCACAAGCGAAAGAACAAAGGCGCTCATGATCATAACCAACATGCTTGCGGCCGTTCAACTCACCAGGCTTACGAACAAGCAGGATTTTAAAGAAATTAAAGAAACCATTCTACACGATTTAACACAGTAGTCCTAATGAAAAGAGTAGTCGTAACTGGATTGGGAGCATTAACACCAATCGGAAATAACGTCAATGACTTTTGGCAATCATTGGTCAATGGTGTTAGTGGAGCAGCACCCATCACGAAATTTGATGCGAGCAAATTCAAAACAAAATTTGCCTGTGAGCTGAAAAACTTCGACCCCCTAAACCACCTTGAAAAAGCAGAAGCAAGAAAATACGATTTGTTTACGCAGTACGCTTTAATTTCCGTTGAAGAAGCGGTTAAAAATGCAAACATCAATTTTGATGCACTGAACAAAAACAGGATTGGTGTGATTTGGGGTTCAGGCAATGGTGGCATCGGTACGTTTCAACAACAAGTAACCGAGTTTGCACAAGGGGACGGAACGCCACGTTTCAATCCATTCTTTATCCCGAAAATGATTGTTGATATTGCTTCGGGGATCATTTCCATCAAATACGGCCTTCGGGGGGTAAATTTTACAACTGTTTCCGCTTGTGCCACTTCAAACACAGCAATTATTGATGCATTAAACTACATCCGTTGGGGCAAGGCCGATATGATCATCACAGGCGGTTCGGAAGCGCCGATCAACGAAACGGCTGTTGGCGGTTTCAATGCTTCCAAAGCCTTATCCACACGCAACGACAATCCGCAAATTGCGTCACGTCCGTTTGACCTGAACCGGGACGGCTTTGTAATGGGTGAAGGTGCAGGCGCCATTATTTTAGAGAGCTACGAACACGCCGTAAAGCGAAATGCCCCCATCCTTGCCGAAATTGTTGGCGGCGGCATGGCGGCAGACGCCTATCATCTCACCGGTACCCACCCCGAAGGCGAAGGCGCTTATTTGGGCATGTTGGCGGCTTTGGAAGATGCAAACATTTCCCCCAACGAAATTGATTACCTGAATGCACATGCCACATCAACGCCACCGGGCGACATCAGTGAAATGAAAGCAGTGGAAAGGATTTTCGGCAGGCAAAGTAAACTGAACATTAGTGCCACAAAATCAATGACAGGGCATTTGCTGGGTGCAGCAGGAGCGATTGAGGCGATTGCCTGTATCAAGGCTGTGCAACAAGACATTGTTCCGCCAACCATAAATTCGGTGGACATTGAACCCGAATTTAAGGACCTGTTTAACCTGACCTTGCACCAATCACAACAACGACCCGTGAACTACGCAATGAGTAATACGTTTGGGTTTGGCGGACACATTGCTACGACAATTTTCAAAAAATATAACCCCTGATCGTATAATAACAGGCAGAAAAACTTGTGCCGGTAACACCGGTGGCCGTTGCCTTCCCCGGTGTAGGTCTTTAGCTCAATCCATCCCCTTTCTTCAGGTGATCCTTAATGATGCGCACCAATTCATCCTGCAACTCAATGACCCATGTTGGCGCAGGTGCTATAATATTCCAGCTTACGGATGTCTTTTCCATTTCAAAAGAAACCATCGGCTTGTAGGGCCGCCGAACCGTCACAAAATACTTCAACCGGCGAGGGACATACACTTTTCTGAAATCAAAATCCAGGCTTTCATTATTCAAAACAATGATCTTCTTAAATCCTGTCATAACGATGGTGCTATGCTACTAATACGGTCAAATAACAAAAACAGGTGAAACCACTCCAAATCTGCTGTCTTTAGTTGGCAACAAAAATCAAAAACAATTTCAGCCTATTCGGTGCTGCTTAATCGTTTTCCGGCCTTGTTCAGCAACTTTCAACCTCTTCCCTCCACTTTCCTCCCAATCCGGTACCTCTCTCAAAACATTCTCAAATCTTAGCTCTAGCAAATTCATTTACTCAAAATCAAATACCCTGTTATGAAAATCCTGCCCAATCGCATCATCGTTTACACTAAAGATGTTGTAAACATCACCGGCAAAAAAGAAAGAACGGCAAGAAACCTCCTGGCCCGCATCCGCAAAGCCAACAACAAATTAAAAGGCGACCTGGTCACCATAGAAGAATTCTGCGCCTTTACCCGCCTCAGGCCTGAACACGTCATCACATTTCTAAAATAAAATCAAATACTATGACTAAGATCCACATCAAAGAATTTACAGGCTATGGCAAAAAAGACTGGTTGCAATTCCTGCGTCTGCAACGGACAATGGTTTTCGATATCTGTTTTCCAAAACACACTGTCGAGCACTTCGACGACAGGGATGCTATCTTTATTGAGTACTTTATAGCGTCCTGTATCGGTCAGGACTTATCCTCCATTGCCGAAGATTTTATGTACACCGCTCCGGCGGTCGACGAGGTCGGCGAATTTAATTTTATCGTCATTACCCGCAACTTCAAAAAGCTCGCTGCCGTCCTTTCTTTCATTTCAAATGGCTTCAACATTTGGAGCGATCCCACTCCCCGGTTCTTTGACTACGCATTGTCTTTCCCTGATCGCCTGGCCGACGATGAACCTATCGAATGCAGTTTGCTCATGCACGTTTGTGAGCAATTTTCTTCCGGCAGTGATAAAGATCAAAATTGATTTCCGGCTCCTGTCAATTCGTAATTACCAACTCCTGCCCATGATTAAAAAGTGAAACCTTGAAGCGGCCTCCCCTACGGCCGCTTCATTTTTAGAACCACGCTGCTCCCCCTTTAGAACCATACTGCCCAACCCCGTTCTGTCATCCTGAAGGAGCAAACGAAAAACTCAATTATTTGGCAAATCTCAAAGCGACTGAAGGATCTCCATCCGATGAAAGACAGGCTTTTCTTTCTTCGACTTTCCTAAGCGATAAGTTTCACAGGAATGCGCCTCCCAATAGAGGCTACGAAACACGATTTATAGTACTGCTAAGTAGGAAATGACCGGCGTAAAGCCGGCTATGGTTTTATAATAACGGTGCATTAAATCTCACACCTCACCTCTCCTTCTCGCAGCCGTGGCTTGTTCCTCACAAGCCCTTAAATACAAAAAGAGGTCTTTCGACCTCTTTCTTTGGTGGTTTTCATAAGTCCGGCAAGCGGCATTATTTACCTCTCATCTTTCTGACGATCATTTTCAGAACCAGCGAAACTGTAAAGCTCACCGCTGCTCCAATACTCGCCAGCACGGCTGTTTTTAATAATTCCGCCGAAGTCACATTCAGCAAAACAAATAACAACCCTCCTGCTGTACCGGCTTTCATAGAGCTATTCTCCTGCATCACTACCTCCGGTTTCATCACTGCAGGCAGTCGCCTGGCTCACAGCAGTAGCCACACCACCGGCAACTGCAGCATAGCCTGCAATTTTTAGTACAATCAATGGCAGTGAAACAGGTGCCGTTAACAGGGCCCCGGCGGCTGCCGCTACCACTACTCCTATAGTGCGTAGCTTTTTAAAAAATGGCGGACAGGGCGCCTTCATTCTTTCAGTTAATTTCATAAGCTTTCAGATTTAATAGTGAGTAAAACTTCTCCACCCCCATCGAGTGCTGGAAAAACAAGATCGGTTAACCGTTGCAGGGCCTTTCTCGATTCAATGCCTTTTCCATCACCAACGATCTGCAAAACCGGGGCAATACAGCCCTTCAGTTCTTTCAGGGCATTGTTGGCGGGATGGATCAGGATCATCTCTCGTCCCGGCACATCGGTCAGATGCAGGTGCCATCCGAACTTCGGGCTGTATCGTTTTCTAATCCGGTACGCACCTTCAGGAATACAGGATTTTTGCCGTTCATTATGGATCCACGGCAGCTCAATCGTATGACAGATCAATCCGCCGATAAAGAACAGTTCTCCGTTCGTACCATTCGGATGGTACCTTCTCATAAGCTCCAGTTTCATAGTGTAGATTTTAATAACAAATACAGGTTAGTGAAACGTTTCAACTGCAGCCTAAACCCCTTCCACCTTCACAATCTGCAAAGCATTAAATGCTCCGTTCTTCAGCGGGTAATGGGTGCCGTTTACCTGCTGGTAAAACTCAATTCCCAATACAAGAAAAAGCGGGTGGGTGTTGTTGGCAGTCAAATTGTTGGCAAGGTTTAAAACCGCGGTGGCTGTGCTGTCAAGTGCAAGAATGGCGCTTTCAGTGCTCTTTTGTTCAAAAC
>JAGIAB010000150.1 GCA_017745135.1 Flavisolibacter sp. | reverse complement strand
GTAATAATCAGGAGATTGAAATTGATCGGTTGCCATGCGGACAAAAGTAAGGAGGTTTTAGTTGGGAGTTAGGGGTTTGGAGTTTGGTGTTTGGGGTTGGAGTGAGCATTGAACATTGAGCATTGCTCATTGAATATTTTTATGAGCCCAACGTCCACTGCTACTATTAATCGTTTGTTGCACAGTTTACACTGAGCGAAGCGAATGTGCGCAGTGTATATGTTCGGTAATTCTATGCAGCATATTGCAAGGAACTTTTTTTGCTAGCTATCTTTGAATCGAATAACTCAACAGGAATCTTATTCATGGAAAATACTTTTACGATTGCAAGTAATGGTGATTACATTGAAATTGCTGTCATAAATTATGCTTATCTCAATTCACAAGATACATACGACAAAAACTGGTTAAACGTAGTCATTACAATAAAGGCCGGTGCATTTTCAGGAAAGTTTAAAGCTTTCTTTCAAACCTCAGATTTTGTTGGATTGTTCCGTTATTTAAGCGAAGCTTATGATAACCTTAGTAAAGAATATAAATTCACAACGCTTGAAGAGCAATTAGAGATTGAATTTATCGGTGATGGATTTGGTCATATAAACATCGACGCTGTAGCTCAGGATCAAGCAGGCATAGGTAACACTTTAAATTTTGAATTAAGGATTGATCAAACGGATGTCAAAACTTTAATTCACCAATTGGATATAATCTTAAAAGAATATCTATTTAGATAGTTTCACTCATTCTTCCTGAACCTTCCCACTGCAATTTCGTTTATCCTCAAATCGTCTTCTTTTCCTACGGCACTTCCTTACGTCATTCTCCCGCTTTACCTACACTCAAAATACATTGTACACATGAGTAAAGAAAAATATTTTCTATCGGCTGAGTGGGGCTTGGTGTGTTTGTTGTGACAGAAAGCAAAACCTTGTTTATGAAAAAATCCTTCTACACATTAGCTATTCTCTTATGCTTTTTAACACTCACATCCAATGCACAGTTGCAAAAAGGATATTACCTGATCGGTGGTGATGTAGCCAACCTCGATTTCTCGCTCAACAGCGGCAATGCTTTTATTATGAACATTACTCCCAAGGTTGCCTGGTTCATTAGGGACAATGTTGCTGTTGGTGCTTTTGTTGATTTTGGACTTTCCACAGCTAAAGGTGCAGGCACCACTGTTAATTATGGTATTGGCCCACTGGCCCGCTATTATTTTCCGGGTGCAACTGGTACTGTAGCCAGGATAACCAGGTTGTTTTTAGAAGGCAATGTAGGCATTCAAGGCGTAAACCCGGCACACGGTGGCAGTACCAATGGTCTTGGACTGGGTGTTGGCCCCGGCCTGGCCTATTTTGTTACCAATGACATATCGCTGGAAGCCCTGTTCAAATACACCGGCCTTATTGGTTTTGGCTCTGATCCAACTTCGAGCCGCCTGCAATTGGGACTTGGCTTCCAGGTTTACCTGCCGCGCAGCAAGGTAAGAGCTGAAATGCGAAGGATAGAGAATAAATAATTCTTTTGGAATTGCCGGTGTGCAGCATTGATTGAGTGTGAAATTTCGGAGCATTGATAGTTAATAGCATCCTGCAAAATTGTTTTGCCGATGCTGCTTGGTATCAACATGATTGCACTGTGTTTTGCTGCATTCATCCGCATTATAAGTGTTTTAGAAGCTGGCAGCGGAACCGGCTCTTTCATTCTTTCTAAATCTATTTTCCACCGCTGTAATTTGTGCATCTGTGATGGACGAAGTTTTTTTCAGCACATTTATAAAATGAGCTACTTCTTCAGCAGTGGCAGGACACCCTACGTTTTTACCCGGTTCTCTTTGTGAGTCAACTAAAATTTTTCCATCGGCATCCATGATCACCCAAAAAGGAATGCCCCGATCTTTTCCTCCCCATTTTTCGTTCAATGCTTTTGCACCAGGATTTTCAAGATTCTTTTTATCAGGTGATTCATCTATGGTTAAATGAGTGATCACATAATTTCTATCAAAGAATGATTTTACAGAAGGATCATTCAGTGAAGTATCCATTTTACGGCACCATCCACACCAGGAGGCATGAAAGATGACCATCACTTTTTTGTTTTCCTTCGCTGCCTGTGCACGGGCTTCTTTTAAAACTGCATCTGCAGATGGAAGTTTTTGAGCAAAAAGACTTGCTGCAAATGCACATGATAAGGCTAAAAAGAAGAATCTTTTTTTCATAGCAAAAATTCTATAACGAATTTAGGAAATGTACAAATGAAGTTTGAGCGTTGAAAGTGATGATAGCTGTTACCGAACGATGAACGGAGCGACGCAACGGAAGCCAAATAGCAGCAATGCCGTTTGGTAAATAAAAAATCAAGTACTAAAGGAAACCATGCTTAACAAAAAGTTTTTCTGACCTAAGTTCCCCCACCGGGGACAGGGGGCCTACCTGCTTCCAAAATCCTGTGTCCAGTAATCGCCTGCCCTTGCCACTCCCATTTGCCTGAAGTTTTTATTCATGATATTAGCACAATGGCCCGGACTGCTTAGCCATCCGCTGATCACTCCTTTTTCGGTTTGATAACCGGCTGCAATGTTCTCGCCATAAAATTTCCAGCTATAACCAACGGCACTGATACGTTCACCGCTGCCTGATCCATCCGACCCGGTATGACTGAAATATTTTTTTTGATACATATCACTGGCGTGTAGGTACGCCGCCTTTTCCAGTTGATCGTTCCAGGTTAAGGCAGGTGCAGGAGCATAATAGGTGTTGCCGCAATTGCAACCTTTTTTCCGGGCATCATTTACCAGTTGCAACAAAACCGTTTTATTGACGGTAGCGGGAACCGGTTCGTTGCTGGTAACAGAAACAGACTGTTTTGTGCAGGATGTTATGACTGCAAAAATGAAGGGAAGAAAAAACATAATGCTTTTCATGTTTAAGCATTGTATTAACTGCATCACTCCTGCCAATATTGCGCCACTATTCGTTAATTTTTTTGGGATTGGACGTTATTACTAACGGACCTTTCCAGATATTCATTTAAAACCAGGCATGGCATTTATTGATCTTCGCGGGATGTTCATTTGGACACTAAAAAATTTCAACCTCCTCTTAACACTCCCTGAACATATCTTTGACGATTCAGCTTTGACTGCACAATTTTCAGGAACTTTGAATTTTAAACTGAACTTTTAACTTCTGATGACCAATCCAAAACAAAACAAAGATGCACTGGGCAAAGGCATCCGTTCGCTTCTTCAGAGTATCGACTCTGATTTAAAAAACACAGCCGGCCAATTGAAGCCGCAGGTTGTGGAAGCGGCCACTAATGTGCTTCGCCTGCCTGTTGAGAATATTGAGACCAATCCCAAACAGCCCCGCCGCGATTTTAACGAACAGGCTTTACAGGAACTGGCTCATTCCATCAAATTGCATGATTTGATTCAACCGGTCACCGTTTCCAAATTGCATGGAAATAAGTATCGTCTTATTTCGGGCGAAAGAAGATTGCGTGCAGCAAAGATTGCAGGTTTAAAAGATATTCCTGCTTACATCCGCCAGGCCGACGACCAGGAACTTTTGGAACTGGCACTTTTGGAAAACCTGCAGCGGGAAGACCTGAATGCCATTGAAATTGCATTAAGCTATAAGCGTATGATGGAAGAACTGAATCATACGCAGGAAGAAGTAGCTGAAAGAATGGGAAAAGACCGCAGCACGGTTACCAATTATATCCGCTTATTAAAATTACCTCCCGATATCCAGGTGGCTGTTCGCAATGGCGAGATCAGCATGGGACATGCAAGAGCCCTCATCAATGTGGATAAAATAGACCAGCAACTTTATATTTTTGACGAGATCAAAACCAAGGGACTTTCTGTTCGCCAAACTGAAAGCCTGGTTCGTAATCTTTATAAAGAAAAAACTTCGAAGAAAACCAGCAGTTCCATTCCGGACAGCTACAAAAAAGTGGAAGACAAACTCGCTTCTCATTTCAGCACAAGAGTTAAAATGAAACACAGCAAAAACGGAAGCGGGCAAATCACTTTTGACTATTATTCGCTGGAAGAATTGAACAAGTTACTTGACCAAATGAATGTGAGCATTGATTAGTGCCAACCAACATAAGGGCCGTATCTTTTTTCTTTCACTTTGCCTTTTGGTAAGTGCAATGGCTTTTGCACAAAACCCGCCTGTTCAAAGGCAGGATTCAACGACAACTACACAGGACACATTACCGGTTCGGCAGGATACAACAAAAAGAATGATGCCGGCTGATTCTATTCCTAAAGTGGCAACACCAATGAGCAGGGTGGACAAAGTAGATTCGATGCTCAGGCATCACTCTCCCAAAAAAGCTGCTATCCGTTCAGCAATTCTGCCGGGCTGGGGACAGATCTATAACCGGAAGTATTGGAAGTTGCCCATTGTTTATGGAGCATTGGGAGTATCCGGCGCCATTTTCAATTACAATCTTACATGGTATAAACGAACGAGGTTTGCTTACAAAGCAAAATATGAACTCTCTCAACCAAGGATTGATCCTATAACCGGTATAGCACTCCCTGCCGATTCAACCAATTATTACAAAATCAGGGCAGACCTCCTCCCCATCGACATCAATGCCCTTCGCTCCTACCGCGATGAGTTTCGAAGAAATATTGACTACTCTGCGCTCTTTTTCATTTTAATGTGGGGATTAAATGTAGTGGATGCTACAGTTGATGCACACCTGAAACCTTTTGATGTAAGCCCTGACCTGAGTTTGCGATTTAAGATCGGGCCAAGCGAAATGGCAAGAACATCAGGTGTGAGTTTAGTGCTGGCGTTTAACGACGGCAAACGGCAAACGAGAAACGTCAACCAGAGTTTCCTTGGTCAGCAATTACTAACTGGGACGGCAGTCGTCAATCTCAATAACTAATTAAGGTTCGCTTAGCTGTAATAGAAAATTCGAATAAAAAAAGGAAGTATAAAACTAAAAGCCTCTCCAATTGCCGTTTCTCGTTTGCCGTTTGCTTTTTGCCGATTACTTTCGTGCAAAATTTCCAGTTATGAAAATCGCACTGATCGGCTATGGCAAAATGGGCCATATGATTGAAGAAATAGCTATCCAACGCGGCCACCAGATTGTTTTGAAAATTGATGTAAACAATGCGCAGGATTTTAATAAGGAAAATATTTCCAAAGCCGATGTTGCTATTGAATTTACCGGGCCGGATAGTGCATTTCAAAATGTAATGAAAGGACTCGAATTCGGAATTCCGCTGGTAAGCGGTTCTACAGGCTGGAATGACAAACTGGACGAAGCCAAAAACTATTGTCTGCAAAACATCGGAAGTTTTTTGCATACCAGCAACTTTAGTGTTGGCGTCAATATTTTTTTTGAAGTGAACAAGCTCCTGGCAAAATTGATGGCCTCTCAGCCCGAGTATGATGTAACCTTAAGAGAGATTCATCACACGTCAAAGAAAGATGCGCCGAGCGGAACGGCAGTAACGCTGGCAGAACAGGTGCTCGCCCATCTTCCCCGCAAAAAGGCCTGGGTGAACCAACCTTCGGAAAACAAAGAACAACTTGCCATTATCAGCGAACGAATTGATCCTGCTCCGGGCACTCACTATGTAAAATATTCGTCTGAGATCGATGATATTGAGATCATTCACACGGCGCATAGTCGCAAAGGATTTGCATTAGGTGCTGTTTTGGCGGCAGAATATATTGCTGATAAAAAAGGAGTTTTCTCCATGCAGGATGTACTCTCCCTGTAAATAGAGGCAAAACTTTTAAGAGTTCCCGGGTCGTTTTCAACAATGTACTTTTCGTTTAAGCGCTAAAAAAGCTATCTTTCTTCGGAGTTGCTAAAACAACTGCTTACGATTATGCGAAAAGGGATCATTTTAACCTGCATCCAATTCATTGCAGCTATCTCTTATTCCCAAAACCAGAAGATTGACAGCCTTCATCAGCTCCTCAGTCAAAAACTTGCCGACACTTCAAAGCTCAGTGTCTTGGCAAGGCTGGCAGAGCTCCATCGCGGATCAAAACCTGATTCAGGAATTTTTTACGGCGAGAAAGTATTGGCTTATCCTGACAAAAAAGAATTCATTATTTTTAAAGCGCAGGCAAGCAATTCCATTGGTATTTCCCGGTACATAAAAGCTCAATACAAAGACGCTATCAAAGCGTTCCAGGATTATTATCTATACTCCCAAAAGATCAATGATAAAAAGAACATGGCCTTTGGAGTGAACAACGAAGGCAATGTTTATATAGAACTGGGCGATTACGGAACTGCGCTGGAAAAATACAAACAGGCATTAAAACTGCGACAGGATATCAGCGATGCTTCGGGCATCGCCATGAGTTATAACAATATCGGGTTTATTTATAAAGACCTTGGTGATTATGAAAAAGGGGTAACTAATTTTTTATTTGCTTTGAAAGAATTTGAAAAGCTGAATGACCGCCCTGCAATCGCCATCACTTACAATTATCTCTGTGCCATTTCTATCCGGCAGAAAGATTATCCGCAAGCCTTGACTTATGCACAAAAAGCATATGAAATACAGGAACAGCTACACGATAAAATTTCAATAGCGATTACCCTGCAATACTTTGCCAACATTTATTCCGAACAGGAACAATACGACAAAGCGCTGGAGTACTATGCAAAAGCACAAACCATCTACAATGAAGTAAATGATCTTCGCCAATTAGGATTGATCAAAAGTAATATTGCTGAAACCTACAGCCGCCAAAATCTGCATGACAAAGCCAGGCCTTACTATCTTGAGTCCATAGATATTTATCAAAGGATTGGCAATAACAGGAGTCTTGCATCGCTTTATTTATCGGCAGCTTCTTCTTTTATTGAATCAGGAAATTTACCGGATGCACGAAAAATGATTGACAGTGCGTCGGTGCTAACCGTTAAAACCCAAAACAAAGAACATCTCAAAAATATTTACCAGGTAGAGGCTAAATATTATGAAGCCCTGGGGAATTATAAAGAAGCCTTACAATTTGCTTCGCAGTACAGTAATCAGAAAGATGTGTTGTTAAATGATGCCAATATAAAGGCGTTGACAGATATGAAGGTGAAGTATGAAACAGAAAAGAAAGAGCAGCAAATTGTTTTGCTCAATAAAGACAATGCCATCAAAGCTCTTGAAATCAAAAACCAGCAATTACAGATTGAAAGGGATTTATTTGAACTTACACAAAACCGTTTGGCGCTTTCAGAAGCCGATCTTCAACTGGCAAAAAATAAAATACAGTTACAGCACCAGGATGAATTGATTCTTCAACAAAAACTGGATTCCACGGAAAAAGCCAGGAATATTTTAGCACTTCAAAAAAAGACGGAGATACAACACCTTGAAATTGCAAACCGGCAATTACAAATTAACAGGCGTAATGCTTTGGTTGGATTTCTTGCTGCCGTATTGATACTTGGAGCCTTGTTGG
>JAGIAB010000014.1:5228-20474 GCA_017745135.1 Flavisolibacter sp. | reverse complement strand
GTACCGGTATTATCCGTGTAAGCGCTTTCATCCAAAAAAACCTTAAGCGAGTCGGGTGAAAGACTCATGGTATCCATATCTACATCAACAAATATTGGTTCAGCACCTGCATGTTTAATGGCATTAGCTGTAGCAACAAAAGTTAAAGGCTGTGTAATTACTTCATCACCATTGCCAATGCCTGCAACAACTAATGCTAAGTGGAGTGCTGTCGTTCCATTCGTCGTTGCAATCGCAAACTTTGCACCGGTTATCTGCTTCATCATTTCTTCAAAGAGGGACACATATTCGCCCACTGAAGAAACAAAAGTGGAATCAATACAATCTAAAAGATATTTCTTTTCGTTTCCTCCAAAATATGGCGAATGAAGAGGAATAAATCCGCTCGGTGTTTTGAATAATTCGCGGACTTTTGATACGATTTCACAATAGGTGTTTTCCATGCTATATAAATGCTCCTATACAGTACATCTTAATGTTGAGCACACGTAGATTTGAAACATTTTTTATAAGAAGGTTGCCTACTTAATTTTTTTAGGGCTCAAAAAATATAAAAGTGCCAGGAGGACTAAACCAAGCAGTCCGGTAACAAAAGAAAAAGCCACTATAAGAAAAGTCAAACCCTTTCTATTGTCGTTCAAGAGTATAGAAGGTCGATCCAAAATTTGTATAACAGGTGTTTGCTGTGCCAGCATCAATTTGCTCATTTCAAGGCTCTTTGTTACCTCGCCATACAGAGCAGCTAAAACAGTTTTGTCCCTTGTTTCAATTTCAGTTGGGACAATAGCAGACCGTATACCCGGATTAAAGTCCAGCGGCTGACTCACAGCAGCAGTGTAGGACTTTCTGTTAAGCAACACTAATAAAGAATCTGAACGACGTTGCAGGTCATCGATGTTTGCCTGAGCATTGTTTGTCTTAACATCTAAATACAACTTGCTTGCAGCCTCTACTAATCGCTCAACAAGAAGACGAGCAAAAACACGGTTGGCGGCTACCGTTTTTACACTGATAATTGTGCTTTGCTTTCCAACCTTTCCAGCTTCTAAATTCTTTTTCACAATTGCCGCATAAATATCGTTCAGTATGCTATCCTGAACCGGGCTTATTTGCCCGATAATACCATAGAATTTAAAATTTGCAAATTCAGGTTTCTTTTTCCAACTGCTTTTTATACCCGTGAATTGTAAATAGAAATCTGCGAGCGTAGTACTACTATCAACAGGTGAAAGGAGAACTTGTTCAACTATTTTTTTGGAAGTAAGGATATTTAAAATGTTATCCCCTGAAAACATGCTTCCGCCAGAGATGCTTCCAACATTAAAACCAAACTGCGAGGCCAATCCAGCAAGGCCACTGCCGGAAGGCGATTTTTCTTCAAGGATAAAGGTGATTTCAGCTTTGTATTTTGGCTTTTGTCTGTAATAATACCAAGTACCCAAAGCTACTCCAGCCAGTACTGCTAACAAAAGAACCCACCATCTCTTGAGAAGATAACGGTAAAGAGATTTTATCTGGATTATAATTTCAGCCAAAGAATAATAATCTTCTTTTTTTTCGTCAGTCATTTAAGTTGTTACTTATTTTTTAAGATCAATTGAAAGCAGTTGACAACTATTCAGCTCTAAACAGAGCTTCGCCACCTCAGTCACAAACCTATTTTGTGACCGTTAAATAACTGAACGCACTTAACCTATTGCTTTCGCCTATTCTGTTATTAACGGTTTGTATATCGTTAAATTCAAACAGCTTTCGCGTAATAAGAACTCACTCCAACTCTTGAGGGTACATCTTATTTAAAAATCAATGCAGCAGCAGTCAGCAATCCCGTTATGGCTGAAACTAAAATACCCGCTTTCGCCGCATCAATACCATCCTTCTTAGGCTTCTCCGGAACAAAAATGCTTGCCCCTGGTTCAATTTTTGGATAACTTCTAAAAATGCCTAATGGCTTTTTAATCTTGGCTGAACTTCCGTTCGGATAGATCACAAAAGCTCTCCCTTTTTTTCCTGATTGTGTAACTCCACCCGCATCAGATAAGTAATCATTTATGCTCTTCCGCTTTTCATACATTACTTCAACAGGCTTGAAAACTTCTCCATTAACTGTCACTGTATTATTTATCCTCGGAATAATCAACTCATCGCCTTCTTCCAATGTAATATCATCAGCACTGCCGGGATGACTTAAAATATATTTCAGATTGATAGCAACATCGGTTGTAGTCTTGGCTACTGATTCTGCAGCATTGCTGGTGGAATCCTTTGCTACTGATTTTAAAAGACGTTTTACTTCAGAGGTATCTACAATTGCTTTTTTCTGACGAATCAGTTTAGCACCGTTAATATTAGCTGTATATAATAAGCCACCTGCACGTTGAATTAAAGAACTCAATCTTTCTTCCCTGCTTTGCAGCGTATACACAGCAGGCATCAACACTTCACCGGTTACTTTTACGCTAATTTGTTTTTTATAGTAAGGATCTTCTTTTACAGTGATGATATCGAATGGTTTTAACGGAACATCTGTAGCACTACCGGAAAGATCTTTATTGCCATTTACTGTGATCAATTCAACAATATTGCTTCCTGCTTTATTTACTTCCACATCCCGTTTTCTTCTTGAAATCTCGATGCCCTGACCTGTGGCATTGTCAGCAAAGCCCTGCGCTTTTAATATCATTGATCTTAAAGAAAGTCCTTCTTCGTAGCGGTACGTGCCCGGCTTGCGTACAGCGCCGTTAATAATAATAGTAGCCGTATCTTTTAAATCGAATATGGATGCAATGTGAACACTGTCTTCCCGCTTCAACAATAAGCCATCTTCCTTTCCTTCTGCAATCGGTTTTAATTCAACGGCAATGTATTCCTTGGTAAGATCATCCCCCGTTCTTACTACCAAAGCCCTTCCTGTATAAACATCTTCCTTCAAACCCTGTGCTTTGTCAATTAGTTGTTTCAAACTCATTCCGGCTGTAACAGCATAAGCGCCGGGCTTAAATACCGCACCACTTACAATAACACGGTTTTGATAACGGTTCACTACTGAATCAATAAAATATTCATCACCATTTTTGGGGTTAAACATTTGAAGCGAATCCCCGGAAACATCAATAACTCTTTTATCAAAATCAGAATAGCGGCTACCCGTAATCCTGCCTTTAAATGCCTTGCTTTTAAATCCTCCGGCAAAGCTTATGGCATCTCTTAATGTTTCATTCTCTTTTAATTCAAATATGCCTGGCCGGTTCAACTGGCCATTTAATGTGATCATGTTTTTAGAGAAAGGAACCCTGATCACATCATTATCCTCCAGGTGTACATTTGCACTCAAGTCCCCTTGCAATAAAAAATCATAGAGGTCGGCAACCTTGATCACTTTATTATTCCGGATCAGTTCAATATTGCGGAAAGAACCATTTTCTGCAGGGCCGCCGCTTACATACAATGCATTAAAAAGATTGGCAAGAGAGGGAAGCGTATAAGTCCCCGGCCGATTGATAGCACCAATTAATATTACGCGAATGCTGCGGATATTACCTAAAGCAAGTTGCAGTTTAGTCTGTCCACTATTTAAAGCCGGATAATATTTTACGAGCCTGCTTTTCAACAAGGAAGTGGCACCTTCAATAGTAAGCCCACTTACATGCACAACACCGGCGTATTTTACATTGACTGTTCCATCCGGACTCACTTTCAATGTTTGCTGCGACATGTTCGTGCCGTAAATATTCAGCAGCAGTTCGTCATCAGGACCAATCACGTAATTTTTAGGAGTCGCCATCCGGAGATCGGGTTCGAAAGTAAGATTGGTATTTGCAAAAAGTTCCGTACCAAATACTTTGGAAGGCTTGGCAACTTCGAATAAGAGTGGATTTTTTTGAGATGTTTGAGGAAGCTTTCTTTTGGTATCCTGGACTACGGTATTGGTTTCAGTTTTTACATCGGTAGATGTTAACTGGCTGATGCGAGTTTTCAATTCTTCGATTTCGGTTTCAGGGAAACCTCTTTGTAATAATTCAGTTTGCGCCTGCTCAATGGTCAAACCTCTTTCTTTAGCTTGTGCAAGGTATTGCTGCAATTGTGCATCTGAAATCTGTGAAGCCTTTAACTGGCTTAAGTCATTGGGTATTTGAGCTGAAACTGTAGCAGCAAACAAGAACAAGAAAAAAATTAAAAAAACCCGTAAGCAGTTCATATTCCGTATTGGATTTACACTTTTATTTTCATGGAAAATTTTACTATTCCCGAAAATTTCTATTTTTTCAAGGCGCTAAGATATATTTTTCAGTCAATAACTTATAAAATTCATCATTAATACTTCTTAAAACAATCTAAAAATTCGTTCTATTTGTCAATTCAAACGTTTACTATCCCAAAACATCGTTCAACCATTGTTTTATGTGATACCTGCTTTTAATTGAAGCTGGAATTTCCTTAAACGGCGTTTCAAAAAATTCTTTTTCCATCCGGATTCTGCCTGGTTCAACAATCATAATATTTGCCGGATCGTAAAATTCGTAATCCCTGATCGCAGCATTTGTTGTAATCAGCTTTTTATTGAGTCCGAGTGCTTCAAAAGGTCTCAGTGACAAACCTGTCTGTCCCGGTTTTGTTACATCTAACAACACATTACAGTAACTGACCTCATTCAGCATTTCCTGATAGGTTATCTTCGGTGTATATTGTATGTAAGCGCTTTTGAACGGCTTTTTTTGGAAGCCTTTGAACAAGTAAGACATCTCCAGGCTTTCCAGTGCAACTGCTATCTCCTCCGTGGTTTCTCTCCTTACATCCAAAGAACTCAAATTATAGACCTGATACCGTATTTCGGATGTGGCATTTTCATAAGAGTAAAAATTGGATCTAAATTCAAAGCCGAAATTTTTGCAGTCCCCAGGGTCGAAGCTTAGAATGCGATCAAAAAAATGAACGATGTGCTGATTTCTTGGGAAAAGTTTTACGGTATCCCAATAGTAAGCTATCAGGCAATCAGTTCTTTCACGAAGAATTTGCAGTTGATGGTTGTTTAAAAGGTCTGGGCGTATAACAAGCACTTTACGGTAACGGGTTTCCAAATCACCCATCATCTTTCCTGTTACAGAATTGTAGTATTCAAGTTTAAGGTTTCTACCTGTAAAGTTTTTAAGGAAAAAATTGAAAGTCCGCTGTCCGAAGTTCTTATACCTGAAACTTTTTCTGATGGCATGATGATCTATACTATCATAGGTTAAACCAGAAAGAGATTCCATCCCTTGGCAAATGGTATCAAAAATATTTAAGGTATCACCACCCGATACAAGCAGAACGTCCTTCATAGAAATTGATTAAACCAACACCAAGCTGTGCCAGTAATCCAGACCGAAATTAATAAAACTGAAGAAGTAAACTACTAACTTATATAAAAAAAATTATGAAATTAATGAAATCAATCGCGTAGCCCGATTGTAATAATATTAAGCACTTAGGACATTCAGGTAGTTTTATGAAAAGACCATACCTGTTTTATACTAAGGACAAAAGTTTTTGCGATAATCAATTACAGAGTAAGGTTGCGGATTGAAACATCGCTTTATAAAACCTTATACTCTCAATTAATGCAAATCTCTTGTTACCTCAGAACCCGAACCACCCTGCAAAATATCCAGATCCGCACCCAGGTGTGCTTGCTGAACATGATCGATATAAAACTTTACATAACCACGGTCGGCCATTGGTGTTGGAGCAGTCCATTCTGCTTTTCTTCTTTGTAGCTCCTCATCACTTATGTCCAAATGAAGCTTTCTTTTTTCAACATCGAGCTCGATCATATCACCATCTTTTACCAATGCCAAGGTTCCGCCAACAGCCGATTCCGGTGATACATGCAATACAACGGTACCTGCTGCAGTGCCACTCATTCGTCCATCTGATATACGAATCATATCCTTCACGCCTTTTCTAAGAAGTTTTTCAGGCAGATCCACGTTGCCAACTTCGGGCATGCCGGGATAACCCACAGGTCCGACATTTTTTAAAACAATCACAGAGTTTTCATCAATATTCAAATTCGGATCATCAACCCTCTCATGATAATCTTCCATAGTTTCAAAAACCACTGCAGGACCACGATGTTTCATTAATTCGGGTGTTGCTGCAGAAGGCTTGATAACCGCACCCTGCTCGCAAAGATTTCCTTTGAGTACAGCAATGCCTGCATTCTCCTGCAAAGGATCATCAACGGTTGCAATTACATCCTGGTTATAGCAAACCGGTGTAAGATTGTTTTCTCCAATGGTTCTTCCATTAACCGTGATGGCATCGTTGTGTAAATATTTTTTCAATTCCTTTATCACTACGGGAAGTCCTCCGGCATAAAAGAAGTCTTCCATCAAATATTTACCAGAAGGCTTAAGATTTACAAGTAAAGGAATTTTACTTCCAATTTTGTCGAAGTCTTCAAGATTTAAGTCGACTCCTATTCTTCCTGCTATAGCCAATAAATGAATAATGAAATTAGTGGAACCTCCTACAGCAGCATTAACAATGATAGAGTTCTCAAAAGCCTGTCTTGTCAAAATTTTTGAAAGATTCATTTGCTCTCTTACCATCTCCACAATTCTTCTTCCAGAAAGTTGGGCCATTACTTTTTTTCTTGAATCAACAGCAGGAATGGCTGCTGCACCAGGTAGTGTTAGTCCCAAAGCTTCTACCATACAGGCCATAGTGGAAGCGGTGCCCATGGTCATGCAATGGCCTGCACTGCGGGCTACTCCAATTTCTGCTTCCATAATATCTTCTGCTGAATAATTTTCAACCAGCATTTTTTCTTTTACCATCCAGTTAAAGGAACCGGAGCCCAAACACTCTCCCTTAAACCTTCCATTGAGCATAGGCCCACCAGGAACAACGATAGTAGGAAGATCAACACTGCAAGCCCCCATTAATGTTGATGGTGTGGTTTTATCACAGCCGGTAAGCAATACCACTCCATCAATAGGATTGGCACGAATACTTTCTTCAGTGTCCATGCTAGCCAGGTTTCGAAAGAGCATAGTAGTTGGCCGCATGATGGTTTCACCCAAAGAGGTAACCGGGAATTCCAAAGGAAAGCCACCGGCTTCAATCACTCCTTTTTTTACCACTTCGGCAAAATCCCTTAGGTGACCATTGCAAGGCGTGAGTTCACTCCATGTATTGCAAATACCAATTACAGGACGTCCGCGGAAGTAATCATCAGGGTAACCTTGATTACGCAGCCATGAACGGTGTACAAAGCCCATTTTGTCGTCTTTACCAAACCAGTCGGCGCTGCGCAACTGGCCGTTCTTTGAGGAAGTCTCATTCATAGTTTTTTTCATCGAGTATGTTTTTTCTATCAGTTTTGCAAGAATCGTGTCTGCTCTTGCTTAATCCTATGGGAACGCAAAGAAACAGTTTTCTTTTTCATAGAAATCATAAGGTACTTTAACGATCGATATATTTACGTTTATATTACAAACTATTCTTATCAACATGTTCTCTTCTTTACCCGGTTTTCAAATTCGCCTCTGTTAGTCGTTACTACATTTTCCGCCCAAAGGGTTATATAAAGACCCTATGTCAAAACATAAGGTCTTTTTGCTTAGTGAGAGACTTTACTGCTATTTGTCCCACCATACTTTTGTACTCAGTTTATCCGGCCCCATAGCAGAAATGGCAGCATTTACATTGTTTGTATTTACCGACAATTCTGATGTAGGATAACCAATTCTCCTGATGAACGTTCCATTCGGCACATCGGGGTTATTAGGCTGCCCATATGGGTTTGGCTGCAATGCAGGATAACCCGACCTTCTGAAATTAGCAAAGGCTTCCGGTCCGTTTAAGAAGGAGGCAATCCAGTATTGAGTATTGATTTGTTCCAATTCCCTTCCAGCTTGAAGTGGATGGGCCGTGATGTAAGCATCTCTTGCGGCTGCCGACACGGCGCTACCTGCGTCATAAGTTGCCATCTGGTCCATGTGTGATTTAATGCCATCCGCAAAATATTGAGCAGGCGTATTTCCCCCAGTAATCCATCCTCTGAATTTTGCTTCTGCCAGTAACAGGTTGGTTTGCGCTGCCGTCACAAAAAAAGCAGGTGCTGATGTTTTTACAATTCTTTTTCGATCAGCCTGGCTATAGTCATAAAAACTGGCAAGACCATCTGCAGTAGCACGTGCAACAATACTTCCATTATCATAACCCATTGGCATACCTATTTGGTCTGCAGGATTTGTTGTTACGGTTACATATGCAGGCGGGGCGGGAGGATTTGCATTTGCACTCGATAAATCGCCTCCGCTTTTTGCGCCTTTGTAGCGAATGGCAATGGATGACAACCGCGGATCATTATTATTTTTCAAAGTATCTACAAATGCTTTTGCTAAATAAAAGTTGTTGGCTTCTGTGGAATTTAGCATTCCTCCAACAGGATTTTGATAGTTGGCATCATGCCTCATGTAGGCATTATCAGCGTTGTCAGTGATGACTCCTCCTGCAAATGCCGCCTGTACTGTTGATTGAGCCTTGGTTGCATCAACTTTACTTAATCGCATACCTGCCCGTAACAATAAAGAGTACCCTAATTTTTTCCATTTGGCAACATTGCCTGAATATAAAACATCCGAAGTTTCCACTGCACCTGATGCGTTCAATGCAGCAGAAGCGTCCGTTAACTCCTGGATCAATTTTGGATAGATATCCTGTTGCTGATCGTATTTAGGAAACAATATATTGTCGGTTAAACCTTTAACAGCTTCAGTATATGGTATAGCGCCATATGTATCAGTGAGGATCATGAAGGCATATGCCTGCCAGATGCGGGCCATGTTATAAAGATTGGAACGTGCAGGCAGATCTTTTGTCTTTGTGATGACATCGTAGGTATACTTAATCACGTTTTGATAGTAGACAGCCCATATGGGAGCATTTGTTACATCGCGGCTGTCCTGGTTAAAATTTCCGCCGGCCAGAACACCTCCATTCGGCGAAACCAATTGTTGTACAATCGCCTCCTCATAAATCACGGTACGGGTTGGAAAAGAAGTATTAATAATAGCATTATTTAAAAGAAGAACAGGATCAAGCGAAGTTGGGTTTACCTTGTTGACATTGATCTGTTCCAGTTTTTTGGTGCATGATATAACTGCTGTGAACAAGATGAACAAGCAGTAGGCAATTATTTTTTTCATAAGTGAATGCATTAAAGTTTAATGTTCAAATTCAAACCAAAACTCCTGGTGCTGGGTACTCCGGGTGATTCCAAACCAACCATACTATCCACACCATAACCCACTGTTTCCGGATCAATGTTGTCAACCCATTTTTTAATGATCAATACATTGCTGGCAACAAAATCCAGTTTCAACCCTTTAACAGGCCATTTACCAGGAATGAATTTGGTGAAATCATATCCCAGGGATATTTGCCTGAGTTTCCAGAAACCTCCATTATAAATTACTGCTTCCACTATTTGTTGTGAACGAAGATGCTCCCAATAAGTTTGTACTGCTGCCTGCGCTGTGTTCGCACCACCAGACTGGTTGACACCTTTTCCTGTAACAAACCCAGTTTCACGTCCTTCCAGTGTCATCTTATGCAAACCGTGTCGAATGGCATTGAAATTAGTTCCCGACAACATTTTGTTGCCCAGTTTATAGTCTATCAGAACAGAAAGATTAAGTCCGTGATAATTGAAATTGTTGAGGAAACCGCCGGTCCATTTTGGTATACCGCTTCCAAAAAGAACGAAATCAGGGGTACGCAGGGGCAGTCCACTCGATTGAAATATCATCTGGCCTTTCGTGTCTCTTGCGTATCCAAATCCGGCAATCTGGCCCATTTCCTCTCCTACCACCATTCTTACTTCTCCATTAAAAGGATGGGTACCAGTAGTGAATCTTTCACCTTCTTTATCTGTTGTTATCTTGTTTACCCTTGTAATGTTATAAGCTGTGTTGGCAGTAAACTCCCATCTGAAGGCGCGGCCTTGAAAAGGGACAAGGTTTAACAATCCTTCGAATCCTTTGTTTTGGCTTTCGCCAACATTTATCCTGGTACTTGTAAAGGCTGAAGCATCGGATACCTGCACCTGTACGATTTGATCAATTGATATTTTTTTGTAGACTGCCACATCAAGGTTTACTCGGCTATTAAATAATTTTACTTCCAAACCGGCTTCTGTTTCTTTCACCCTCATTGGACGTAAACTTTTGTTGGGCACAACGGCTCCGCTGTTACCTACTGATACTGCGGTACCATTCGGATTGTTTATGGTATTGGAATTAACATTGTAAAACAACTGGTCAGCATAAGGACCGACATCAGCATCGCTTCCTACTTCTGAATATCCAACCCTCAGTTTACCAAAACTTAACCAGGGAATCGTTCCTAATGTTTCAGTGAATACCCATGAACCAGACACAGAAGGATAAAGAATACCATTCGTTTCTTTAGCCAGTGTAGAGAACCAATCTTTTCTTGCAGTACCACTCACGTATAAAGTTTTATTCCACGAAATATCTGCAGAGCCATAAACCGAGTTAATCCCTCTTTCATCAAGAAAATACACAGGGTTTTTTGCTCTTCCATTCTGAACAGTGTAATAACCTTGCACCGCAAAATCAGTTACTTGAACACTGTTTACATCGGTGCGTCTCCGCATTCTGTTAGCACCGGCAGTAAGAGTAATATCGAATGCACCAAAAATTTTATTAGCATTCCCTAACACATCAAGGTTGGTTTCCCTGAAACGGCGCGACTCCTGTGTATATACTCCATTTACAAAACCTGCCGGCGCCGGGCCTCGTGAAGCATGACCTGTCGGAAAATTATTTACATCTTCATCACGTGAGAAATAGTCCTCACCAAAACGGCCCTGTATCCAAAACCAGGGCAGAATATTGTATTTGCCATACACATTGCCATAAATTCTGTCACGCTTAATATTATGAAACTGCTCTGCCAATACCCAGTAAGGATTGGTGCGGTTCATGAATCGCGAGAAGATGTATTCATTGCCCTGTGCATTGTATTTATTGGCTTCAAGGACACTCAAAGGCATTGTGTTTGCCAAGGCCATTAACGTAGTAGGAATGGAATTATCCTGGTTGGCAATGTTTGGCGGGTTGCGATTGTCTTCTCTTGAATAATTAATATTTCCACCGAAGCTAAACTGGGATGAAAGGTTATTGATAAAACCCAGGTTCATTGACTTTCGGTTGAATTTATTATTTGGTGTGATACCCAGGTTATTGGTATTGTTCGACGACAAGTGTAAACCTCCCTTCTCGCCGGTACTTTCCAATGTTACCGTATTGGAGAAATTTTGTCCGTTCCTGTAAAATTCTTTTATGCGACTGCCTTGAGCAACATAAGGAACCGTAAGATTGTTGAACAGGATCTGTGTCATTCCCGGTTGTATCCTTTCACCAAACGACCACTCGCCTGAAGTGGGATTGGGCGCAGTAGGACGAACTCCATTTTCGCCTTGTCCATATAGCTTTTGATAATCGGTAAAGTCCAAAGGCGTATCATACGTATAATTAGAATTAACACTTATACCAATTCCTTTACCTCTTCCTTTGTTTTTGGTAGTGATCATGATCACACCATCTTTTGCGCGGGAGCCATAGAGCGCAGCAGCAGGACCTCCCTTCAAAACTGTCATGCTTTCAATATCATCAGGATTAATGCTTGAAAAACTATCACCACCATCTGAGTACACTCCGCCGCCGGTTACTCCAACGGTACTGCCATTAGAATTATCGCTGTTGATAGGAACCCCATTAATAACAATTAAAGGATTTCTTCCGCCATCCAATGCCGACTGCCCCCTAATGCGGACTTTGGAAGAACCACCGGGGCCTGTGCCTAAAGAGGTAATATTGACACCGGCAACTTTACCTTCCAATGCATTAATGGGATTGGATGTTCGATTGACAGTCAGCTCATCGGGCTTTACATTTGTTACCGAATAGCCTAATCCTCTCGATCGTTTACTGATGCCTAATGCAGTCACTACAACATCTTCCATATTGTGGGCATCAATAACCATGGCCACATCTAAAGATTGTCGCCCGTTTAATCGCACTTCCTGCGTAGCATAACCTACAGAACTAAAGATCAGCACATCATTTCCCGATGCATTAATACTGAACTTTCCTGCGTCATCGGTTAATGTTGTACGGGTTGTACCCTTCACCTGGACCGATGCATTGGCAATCGGCTTTTTATCAGCATCCGTAATGGTACCGGTTACTATTTGTGAAAAGGCTGCAACAGAGAAAAGTAAAATGGAAACCAAAAAGAACAATCGGTTCAGAGGTTCGGAGACCTCGAGTACTAGTTTTCTCATAATAGCAAGGTGTTTATTAATGAATAATTGTTCCTAAGGAGACATCACCTTTCACTTGGTAATACAAAATATTACGACTTCACTATCAGAAGCTACCAAAAATGAACGGTGAAAAATTTTACACAGAGAGGAGGATTTGCTTATCCGCAATTGCAAGAGACATAGAGCACTTCTAATCTACAATAAAAAACGCAGTGACGCAAACGTCGAAGTTTAAAACAAACATCTTTAACCTTGACGTTATTACCATCAGCTCTGCTGCTGAAGTTTTATTCTTTCTATTTCCTTTCTATCGGCCACTAACTAAAAATTCTGTCGTGAGATCTTAACTGATCCCATTCTTTTGTTGGTGCGAAATACGATTTATCATCCGCATGCAGATGTTGTTTCACTACATCATCATTCAATTCTATTCCAAGTCCGGGAGCTGTTAGCGGAAGATTTGCATATCCCTTGGTGATCAGTTTTCTTCCATCGGTTGTTTTTACCAAACTCTCCCACCATGGCAAGTCAATTGAATGATGCTCGAGTGCCAGGAAGTTTTGTGTAGCCGCAGCACAATGCACATTCGCCATGAAGGAAACAGGTGTTCCTGCCTGGTGCATAGCCATGGCAATGCCATGTTCTTCTGCATAGTCACCGATTCGCTTTGTCTCCAGCAACCCGCCGGACGATGCTAAATCCGGATGAATAATATCTACGGCATGATTATCTATAAGAGCCTTAAATCCCGAAAGCAAATAAATATCTTCACCGGTAAGCATTGGGGTTTCCAATGAATCTGACAATGTTTTCCATTGATCAGTATAATCCCAGGGAACTACATCTTCCATCCACGCCAGCCTGTATTTTTCCAATTTCTTACCAAGACGTATTCCATTATTTAAATCAAAATGCCCGTAGTGATCAGTAGAAAGCGGTATGTCGTATCCCAACAGGCCTCTTACATTATCTACCAGCTTTGCCATTTCATCCAGACCTTTCTCGGTAATTTGTATTTGTGTGAACGGATGTCTTGTGATCGCATAACTGGTTGGACCCACATCACCCCATTGTTGCAAATCGCCTCTGCTGTTTTCCCAGAATTTAGAATTGACTAAAGCCCCGGGAATTTTATTAATCTCTCCAATTCCCAAATCCATTTTAAGCCAGGTATACCCCTGATCGTTGAGACGATAATCCATTAATTTTTTTTGCTCTTCCGGAGAACCTGCTTCAGGCGTGTCTGCATACAATCTTATCTTATCACGATATCGTCCGCCTAACAATTGCCATGCAGGAATATTGTATGCTTTACCACACAAATCCCACAACGCCATTTCCACGCCGCACACGCCACCTGCCTGTCTTGCAGGACCACCAAACTGTTTTATTTTTTTAAAGATCATTTCAACATTGCAGGGATTCATTCCAAGAATCCGGCTTTTCAACATCAATGCATAGCGAACATCGGCACCGTCTCTTACTTCTCCCAATCCATAAATTCCCTGATTGGTATCGATGCGAATGATGGAAGTGCGTCCAAGTACAGTGGTAGTAGCATAACGCAGATCGGTTATTTTTAAATCAGAAGGAGCAGAATAGCGCCGCACTTTTTGTGTAGTGTTTGCAATCACTTCTTCTATTGGAGAAAACATAAAAGCACCACCCAAAGCAATTCCGCCCAGGGTTGATTTTTTCAAAAACTCCCGGCGCGGATTTTCAGAGCGATTTTCAACGTTTGATTCCTGAGACGCTATAGGGTCCGGATCTTTTAATCCAAGTTTGGATAAGATTTTTTGTGCGGGTGTCATGATTGAAATTTTTGCGGTTTAGAGAAATAACTTTAATCTGATTGTTGATTACTCATTATTCATTACTCATTTCACTACCATGTCCTTTGTTTCATGTAATCATCCAATTCCTTTCTTGTCATTGGAAGATCTTTTTTGTTATCCAGCCATTGAAGAAAATCTTTTTTGATTTCATCCGTCCATTGCTGATCGATTTGTCCCGGAGTATATTTTTTTTCGCGGAGGCGTTGATGGCCGAATTCATCCCTTAACTGGACAAACTCAGAACTTAAAACAAGATCCTCGACCATTGATGCAGGAATAAAAATGGTTCCCGTTTTTTTGGCCAGTACAACATCACCCGGTAAAACAGTCGCCCTACCAATACGAATGGGAACATTAATACCGGTAAGCATCATCTGTTGAATGTAAGAAGGATCGGAACCCTTTATCCAACCATTAAAACCATCAATCTGCAAGAGACCTTCGACATCTCTAACCGAACCATAAAAAATCACTCCTTTGCGTGAGTGTGCATAAATCGAGTTGCCAAGATTATCACCAATTAAGGTTCCATCTGCAATCTTTCCGTAGCTGTCTGCTACATAAATATCTCCATCCTGCAATACATCAATGGGCCATGAATTGGTACCACCAATCCTACCTTCCTTTTTGCCCTGGGCTTTCACTAAATTATCTACATCAGGACGCAAAGGCATGTATTGTGCAGTTACTACCCGGCCAACCATTACTGAATCCGGACGAAGCACCTGCCAATCGCCTTCATATTGGTTTTGAAATCCTTTGTTTCTTAAATAGCCCCAGGCTTCTTCCATAGAAACCTTCTTCAAACGCTCCAAAAATTTATCGGCCACTTTGGGACGTCCATCAGGGAAACGTTCACCTTTCCAATCAGGCGTGTACAATTTAATTTGACCGGCAACGGGACTTATTTGTATTTGCTGTGCGTGAACAAAAGCAATGAACAAGGTGAGAATGAAAAGAACAATTGTTTTCTTCATATAGCTTGTAGTTTGTTTATGGATCAAGAGCAGAAGCAGAACTATGCTGGAAATAAAAAGTCCCTGCTGTTTACTTACATAAATTGTATTTAGG
>JAGIAB010000014.1:0-5218 GCA_017745135.1 Flavisolibacter sp. | reverse complement strand
GGCATAGCAGTCGTTTAAATAAAGCAGCCATTTGCAGAGAGGACAGACCAGATACCTAAAGTATTCAAAAGGCACAGAAAAAAACTTCCAAAAAAAGTCAGCGAATGATTTTAAACAACAGATAACAGGACTATGCTAAAAAAGAACCAGATTTTTATAAAAAAATATCAGTACAAAACCATTTCAACAATTACAATTTCAAATCTATCCGCTTGCCTTTTTTTACAGCTTCGTAGATGGCATCAATAATTTTCAAATCCTTTAATCCCTCTTCTCCATCAACAGGCACTACAGGTTGTTTGCCATCAAAAATAATTGCAGCCATTTCATCCATTTGTAAAGTTTGATGTGTAACGTGCGGCTGCGTTAATTCTCCTTTGTTGGTTCTTCCCCTGATAGGGCCATAACCATTAGCAGGACTTAATTCAGCAAAACCTTTATCTCCCGACAGGAAAAAACGATCAAGATATCGAATATTATAACTGGATAAGCATGAAGCTACGGCGCCACTGGGAAAGCCCAATTGAAATTGAATGGTCTCATCTACACCTTCCTTAAATTTTTCTTTGTTGGTTTTGGTTTCCTGCGCAGTTACCCAAATCGGCTCTTCACCCACCATATACCGGGCTCCATTAATAGAGTAAATTCCAATGTCCATCATTGAACCGCCGCCGGCCAATTGCTTATTTAACCTCCATTGCGTAGGGTCACCAATTACAAAACCGCTCAATCCATCAAAGAACATGATCTTGCCCAGCTCACCATCTTTACGCATACGAATCACTTCAAGCGTTTTTGGCTCGAAGTGCATACGGTAACCTACTAACAGTTTTACGTTTGCTTTTTTACAGGCATCTATCATTTGCTGGCCTTCTTTAGCATTTAGTGCCATTGGTTTTTCGCAAATAGCATGCTTACCTGCTTTAGCTACGCGTATCACCTGGTCGCGATGCAATGCATTTGGAGTGATCACATATACAGCATCGATATCGGGATTATCTTTTATTGCATCGAAGTTTTCGTAGTTGTAACAATTCTTGTCGGGAATATTGTAGCGGCTTTGCCAGTCTTTTATTTTAGAAGGAGTGCCACTGATGACGCCTGTTATCTTCGCTCTTTTACAGGATTGCATTGCCCGGGCCACAATGTTGCCATAAGATCCCAGGCCCATGATTGCTACACGGAGTACTTTATCATCACTCACTTTATTCGTAACAGATTCTTCTTTAGTTGGTTCTTTCCATCTTATAAACGGTAATACTGCAGTTGAAAGAGTGATCTTCTGTAAAAAATCCCGGCGAGAACTCATAGCAAGATGTTTGGCATAAATATACTAATGGTTGAGATTACGATAAAAATAATTGGAATTATTGTGCTGCAGCAGCATTTTAAAAGATTTATTATCGACAAAATATCAGCAATATCAAATGCTTTCTATTCTCGTTCTCATCCTGCTATTTAAGGCAAGCATACTTTCTTATCTTAAGTAGATTTCTATTGAAAGAGAGAAAAGACGGCACTGCAAGCAAAAGAGATGAGTAAATTTGTACTTACTTACCAATCACCTTTAAACCAGGTTGTATGAGAATACTATCAGTTTTTATTTCGATAATCACAACCCTGTTTTTTATTTCCTGCAATAACCCAGATTCGACTACAATCGCCGAAAAGAAAGACTCTGTTACATCTGCAGCCCAATTAAAAGAAGAAACCGTTAATTATAGCAGTGATAACACAACCATGAACGGTTATGTTGTTTACAATGGCGCTACGCAGGATAAGCGGCCTGCCGTTTTAGTGGTACATGAGTGGTGGGGACTGAACGATTATGCCAAACGGCGTGCAAGAGAACTGGCCGGCCTGGGTTATGTAGCCATGGCTGTTGATATGTTCGGGCATGGGCAAACTGCCTCTGATCCCGATGCCGCCATGAAACTTGCGGGACCGTTTTATCAAAATACTCAATTAATTAAAAGCAGGTTTGAAGCGGCATTAAACAAAGTGAAAACTTTGCCGCAAGTGGATACAGGCAATATTGCAGCTATAGGTTATTGTTATGGAGGATTTATTGTTTTGAACGCCGCAAAACTTGGTGAACCTTTAAAAGGTGTGGTAAGCTTTCACGGCAACCTTGGCGGCGTAAGGCCTGATAAAAATTTATTGAAAGCGAAGGTGCTGGTTCTTCACGGAGAAGCCGACCCGATAGTGCAACCCCAGGAAGTCAATCAATTCAAAAAACAAATGGACTCTATTGGTGCGGACTATACTTTCAAATCCTATCCAAATGCAAAGCATGCGTTCACGAATCCTGCAGCGGATTCGGTTGAGAATAAATTTCATATTGGGGTTGGATACAATGCAGATGCTGATAAAGAATCGTGGGACGAAATGAAAGGGTTTTTGAAGAGAACGTTTGGGAAATAAATTCGCTTTTACAAGATCACAGGGGTCAGATTTTGATGTAAAACAGGAATCTTTTTTGTTGCAAAGAAGTGTCAACGATTGTCAGTTTTAATCCCGTTTAATAATTTCAAAATTTCCCTATCTTGCCCGCTCCAATCAAACCAAAATGAAAACAGTTTTTGCATTTGTACTGGCTGCACTGCTTATTTCCTGCTCCAATAATAATAAAAGTTCCGGCAATGGTACTGTTTACCTGAGAACTTTTTATACCGCCTTTGCTGGAGGCTCGCTGACCATATCGTGGATCTATCTTGGCAAGGATGGCACTATTGTGTACAATCCCAGGCATGGTGTTGACCCTATAAATATTGAAGCCGAGAAAAAAGACAATGAAAAGAATGTGGGCACCTATGAAATTGATGGCAATAAAATGAAAATTGTTTGGAGTAATGGTAAGGAAAACGAATGGGGCATTGAAAAAGAAAAAGGAGAAATCACCATCATTGACGGAGGCATTGTAACAGTCCCCGATAAATTTGAGAAAGGAGAAACCATCAAGGGCAAATTTGCAGCTTTGGCAGTAAGCTCCGGTTTTTCAAGAGTACAAAGCTTCGTTTTTAAAAAGGATGGAAAGTTTGACGTTGTTACTTCCACTGCGGTAAGCAATGACTATGCAAGCAGTTACGGAGAGAACAATAAAGGAGGAACGTATGAATTGGAAGGCAATACACTGCGGATGGAATTTGAAGATGGCCGTAAAGAAGCAGCCACCATTACACACTGGAAGCAGGATGATGGCAAGCTTCACCTGGTGATCAACGATAGCTCGTTTCCGCAAGAAGACTGATTACAATACAAAGATGCGGGGATGAAATTTATTGTGTTACGGTGCATTTCTGCAACAGTTTAATAAGGAGTTGACACCGGCTCTTTCCATTGTAGTGATCCAACACTTTTCCCCGCCATCAGCAGCGACCTTACCGGTCTGTTCCAATTTTAATCAGATGATATCTTTTACTTTATTTAGCTGCTTAGCGTCTTCGCAGATAATCCTGTGCGAAGATTTATGGAGAGGCCCTAAGTTAGAAAGGCAAGATAAAGATTTGTTTAAGCAACCCAGGGGTCGGCAAGCCAACCCTGTGCAGACAGCTAAAAATAATTAAATCAAATCTCCTGGTTTGTAACACGGAATCCCCCGGGAAAGGCAGTGGCTGGTGTTAATCCCATTCAACTATTTTTATTACAACATTACCTGTTTTTTGTCCAGATTCAACGTACTTGTATGCATCTACAATTTGGTCTAACCTATAGTGCCTGTCAATTACAGGTTTGTATTCACCTTTTTGAACAAGCTCTTTTAAAAATATTACGTCCTGTTTAGTAATAGATGGAATTGGAAATAAAAGTTTTTTGCCGCCCCAAAGTGGTGTTGTCAGTGCAAAAAATATATTCTCTCCGTTTTTGCCTAATTCAGTTGAAATGTAAATTCCTTTTTCAGTTAGTAATGGCTTGCATTGTCCAAATGAACTCTTACCTACTGCGTCAAAAATAAAATGAAATTTTGCTTCTGTCTTTGTGAAATCTTGTGTTTGATAATCAATAACAACATCTGCACCAAGAGATTTTACCAGCTCTACATTTTTAGTATTACAAACGGCTGTAACCGTTGCTCCAAAATGTTTTAATAATTGTACGGCTGCAGAACCAATGGCACCTGTTGCTCCATACACTAAAACATTCTGTCCGCGTTCAATCTTTGCAGCCCTGATATCCACTAAGGCATAATGTGCTCCTTCCGTAAGAGCTGCTGCTTCATCAAAACTTAAGTTGTCAGGCATACTGGTAACCGCATCCGTTTCAGCAATGGTTAAATACTCTCCATGGCCGCCACAGGTTTTGTCATTATACCCAAAAACTTTATCACCTTTCCTGAATGTTGTGACACTCTTTCCAATATCTTCAATTATACCTGCAAACTCACAACCTAATATTTGATGTTTTGGTCGTAAAAGCCCGCTCCAAAATCTGGAAATAAAATATTCCGCACTACGGAAACCAGAGTCAGTTCGGTTTACTGTGGTTGAATAAACCTTAATTAATACTTCGTTATCTTTTGGAAAAGGCTTAGTAACCTCCATTAATTTGGCAACTTCTGGTGGTCCATATTTTGTATAAACAACTGCTTTCATTTTCTAACCAATCTGATGGTATTTGGCGGTGTCGCACACTTGCTAACGGGAGACATGCCATATTTATTGTTAGTAAAAACTTATCCGTTGAGACAAGCTGTTTCTACGAGTGCCACATGAGATACTTTTATTGGTTAGCAGCTTAGGTGGACAGTCGTCGGGCAAGGTAAGGGTTTATTAATAAGCAGTAAATTCCTCTATGTAGGTTTTGATCTTCCATAGCACCTGTAGCATATCCTTTCTTACTTCTTCATCGTGAAAGCGAAGGAAGTTCAGCTTCAGTTCTTCTACTATTTTTTGTTCTTCTGTAAAATGATAACCACCATCCACTTCAATTACCAGCTTTAAAGGCTTGCAATAAAAGTCAACAATATAGTTGCCTAATGGTTTTTGCCGGTTGAAGGTGTAGCCATCCATACTGCCTGCACGAAGCTGCTTCCATAAGAGTATTTCACCTAAGGTGGAGTGGTTGCGCAGCTTGCGTGAAAACGCTTTGAGGTTTTTATTGTAAGGGAGGTAGTATACCTTATTGAAGTTAATACCTGAAATAAAAATGTGCAAGAGTCTTACAGGTTACGGGTGGCTGTAGCGTGTAGGGAATCCCCCTTGGACGCTTACTTATACGG
>JAGIAB010000149.1 GCA_017745135.1 Flavisolibacter sp. | reverse complement strand
CTTCTTGGGATAGGTTTTTTTCCTTCCTTAACACTTTTATTCTTTGATCGCTTTCCTTTCTTCTCCCAGCCATAGAAAATCCTTGACAGGGGGGGCCACCTGCCACCAGATCAACTTTTCCTTTTAGATCTGCAAGCTGCGTTTTAAAATTTTTAATTACGTCATTAATATCTAATGGGTATGGTTCTCCATCTTTCGTTAACCAATCCGGCCAATTAAAATGAGATTTTTTATCTATTAGATTATGCTTAAGTGTTTGGAAAGCATGTAAGTTTTTTTCGACAGCGAAAAGACCTTGCCATCCCGCTTCATGTAAGCCTAGGGAAAGGCCACCGCAGCCGGCAAAAAGATCTATGTAAGTTAGTTTTTTATTGATATTCAATGGGTTAGAAGTTTTGCAAAACCAAAAAGTTATGTGTAAATAACAAAAGTTCCAAATGTCACTTAAAGCCCGTTGACTTAAAGGCCACATTGGGGGATCTTCCCGGCATGGATATCAAGCTGAAAGTTGGTCAAAGAATAAAAGTGTTAAGGAAGGAAAAAAACCTATCCCAAGAAGGCTTGGCAAACAAGGCAGAGGTAGATAGAACATATATGACAGAGGTAGAAAATGGAAAACGGAATATTTCGATAGAAAACTTAGAAAAAATTATTGGTGCATTGGAGTTTTCCTTTACAGACTTTTTTAATAGTTCAGAATTTAAAAAGCTATCCTGATGTTTATTATTTCATATGACTATGATAGGGATGAGCTGTTAAATTTTGTAGGCAGTAAACAACAGCAATCTGGAATTATATGGGGAAATAAAGAGCCGGCTTGCGTGATCGTAACATCCGGAGGCAGGGGGGGTAAACGAATGGGTTATAGCGATAAAATTAGAGAAGACGGAACTATATTGTACATTGGACAAGGTGAGAAGGGAGATCAGAACCCATATAAATTTGCCAACGCCTTGCTAACAAATGGAGAACGATCAGTTTTGTTTTTTACAACGAGAGAACCTAAAGCAGTAGAAGTAAAGGAAAGGGGGAGTAATAAAAAACTTTACAAGTTTGTTGGAATCTTTGAGGTAGCCTCTTGGGATTATTTTATTCCCGAAGCAGGAAAAAGAAAGGGGAACAAACTTGTTCGGTACCTGTTAGTGCCGGCTAATAATATAATTGATACACACTCGGGTAATCTAAATCAAAACGAAGAAAGAAATCTTTCTCTAAGCGATCTTAAGAAGAAGCTGGAAAATAAAAGTGCAAAGCCAGAAAAAGGAATAAGCTCATCCAAGGAATATTTTAAAAGAAGTGAAACAATAATAGCATATGCGAAAGCTAGGGCAAATGGTCTTTGTGAATGCTGCGGAAAGCCAGCACCTTTTGTCGATTCTTCCAATTTGCCTTTTTTGGAAGTACACCACATTTTTAGATTAGCTGATGATGGCCCAGACGAGCCTGAAAATGTAGCAGCAATTTGTCCAAACTGTCACCGTGAAGCGCATTACGGAAATAAGAAAGAAGAAATAAAATTGAGATTGGTTGAAATTATTTCAAAGAAAGAAAGTCTCTTACGAAATAACCTATAGCTATGACCGCAATTGAAGAGATTGAATTAGAGATGAATAGTGAATGGCGAAAGATTGCAAGAACCCCTTTTATGCATAAGCCAATTGGGTTGTTAGAAATTGTCCGAGCAATTGATGATCTTTTCTGTTTTTACTCCTATGCACTTCCTAATAATTCGAAGGAAAAACAGGAATGGTATGAATACTTCAAAACACATTCGAATGGATTTTATGAATGGTTTGAAAATTTTGATTACAACGATGAAATAGATCAGAAGCCGACCATTTTTTTTGTTTCAACAGCAGCATCAAAACAATGGGCTAATTATTCTTTGATTCAAAGCGGCAAGTTGGGCTTTGTTTATCGATTTGTTCAACTGGCGAAGCAAGGGATTTTTAATGTTGAAAGAGTTGATTCCCAGAAATTCGAATTTAAATATATTCTTACTTCCACAGGTGCCGAGTTTGTAGAATCATTATACCAAAAAAGACACCTAACGAACCTATTTGAAACAAGTTTTAATGAAAGATTTAAAGTGCTAGAAGCCGTAGTAGAACAAGAACTACCAAACAGAGTATCGATTTGGAACCATGACTTCATTAAATATGAATCATCATCAACTATAGATGAATTCTATTTACTGTATGGGAAGGCATTGTGCAATGGCTTCGTGGGCTATGATACCTTCGAAGACCAATCTGTTTTTAATGGAATTCCATACGGAACGATAAAACAAGTCATTAGCGCTTTCATTGGCTCAACCAAAAAACACTTTGACTTTTGCCAAGTCGCTTTAGCCAAATTTGGTTTGAAACGACTTAACCAGTGGAATTTATACACAACGCCATTCAAAAGAGTCGAACTAATTGAACTAATCTCTAAAGAGTCAAATGTTAATATTGAAGCTGTCGAATGGGTCATTGATTTATTAACATTGAATAAGTCAAATATTTCTATACATCTCGGTGCCCCAGGTTCTTCTTTGCCACCATTATTTAAACTAGATAAGGAGTGGGTGTTGAGATCAGTTGCTGGGTCGCTTTCTAACCCATTTACGTATCTCAATAGATGTCTAAAGAGCAGTTACAATAATGATTATTCGAAAGCCGTAAATCTTCGTGAAGAAAGATTTAGAAACGAATTCAATAATTTGTTCGATTCGAACCGCATTCTAAAATGCAACAAAAGTGTTGTATTAAAAAGTAATGGTGTGATATTAACTGATATTGATTCAATGCTTTATGATACTGAAGATGAAACATTGCTACTTGTTCAGCTGAAATGGATGGATGATTTTGGGACGTCAATGAAACAAAGAGCCAGTATGGAAAAAAATTTTTATGAGCCTGCCACTAAATGGATTAACAAAACGGATGAATGGTTAGAGTGTAATGCCCCGATACAGTTACTCAAATATTTTGATGAAGACTGTAGCTCATCTAAAATAAAAAAAGTGTTTCGGTTAGTATTAGGTAGGCACTTCGCTCATTTTTCGGATAAGAAGACTGATGAAAAGTCATTATGGTGTGGATGGCCTCAATTGGTGCACATTATACAAAACAAGAAAAGTAACCAATCATTGAGTGAAATTGTGAAGGAGGTTCAAAAAGAATCTATAACACAGGTAAATCTCACCAAGCTAATACCAGATACAAAATACGAGGTTGGCAAGTACATTGTAACGATCAAATTCAAGTAAGCCTTTTATTAGTTTTGCGAACCTACTACAGACCTTGTTGGCGTCTGCGCCAACGAGAAGAAATCATCAAGGAACTAAGGTTGGCGGCATTCCACCAGCGTTACCATCAGGTTATTTGAATCGAGTAAACTATGATTTGCTTCTTATTTACCGGCCTTTTTATCATTCTTCGTATGCTGTTTTCTCAGATCAGCGCTATGCGCTTTTTGATAGGTTTGAATATCTACAAATCTTCCTTTTTCGTCTCTTACAGCATATAGTTTTTTGCCACTTGTACTGCGGTGGGTTGTTCTTTTTGTAGCCATAGAAGTTGTTTTATAAAAGGTACTAAATTTTAGTAATTATCATTCAAGCGCCAATCATTTTGGGCCTGCCGCTCTTATTGGCGACCGGGCAAGAGTTATTTTTATTTCATGACTGTCTCTTTTCAATTTTGATTCATAGCTGTTTATAAATGTGTGCAAAAAATATTAGTACCTAATTGCTACAAAATTTAGCAAAGCTTCTTAATTTAGTATTCGTAACACAGATGATATGGAACGCATCACCACATTATCGGAACAAGTAAGAGCCATTGAGCCGCCTCTTTGTTTTCAATGCATCGTAAAAGGCAAGGTTTTAACCGCAAGGGTAACGGGCAGGCTGGATTATGAAGTTGTGACAGGATACCGGATCGAGTTCAGTGATGGCTATGTTGGAGATTTTTACGTAGAGAGTTTCGGATGGACTGAAGCCGGAAAAGAGCAGAAGCCCAGTGCTTATTTTTTTGCGATCCGCAATGACCTGAGGTGTTTTTTGCATTTCGAGATTTACGATGCCTGGTACGGCTTCCGGACGAAGGTTGAAGGTGTGCAAACCAATGTGTTCGTTATTTACGAGGGAGAACGAAAGCAATACAAGGTTTATTACCATGCGGATTACCAGTTTTCGCTGATGAAGATGCCGGATAAATGGTACGTGGGCAGTGAACGCAAGGGAGTGAAGGCTGCCGACCCGGAAACGGCCAGAAATATTTCGCTGCTGATTGAAGCCGCACAATGATATTTATACAGGGTAGTAAGTAAGCGAGGTAGAGCGATCTACCTTTTTTTATCGAAAGGATTGACGTTATGGAAGGATTGAAGATTGAATTTTTGGGATTTGTAAAGGCAGGGTTTCCGCCGCCGGGTGCCGATGAATTTGAGCCTGCACTGGATTTTAATCAAATGCTGAAGAGGAACCAGTATTCTACTTTTTGCATGAAGGTACAGGGTGACTCGATGGTAGATGCTTTTATCCCGCATGGGGCGGTGGTGGTAGTAGACCGGTCGATACAGCCTGTTAATAACAGCGTGGTGGTGGTAACGCTGGATGGGGAGCGGATGATCAAGCACCTGGTAAGAACGATGGACGGAATTTTTCTTTTACCGGCGAATGAAAAGTATAAATCGATCAAGATAGAGGAAGGCATGGATTTTAGCGTGTGGGGAACCGTTACCCATGTATTGATTGATGTATTTAAGCCCAGGATATGATAGCATTGATTGACTGTAATAATTTTTATGTGTCGTGCGAACGGGTGTTTGACGCGAGTCTGCAGAAGAAGCCGGTGATCGTGCTTTCGAACAATGACGGCTGTGCGGTAGCGAGAAGCGAAGAGGCCAAGGCCCTGGGCATTCAAATGGGAACGCCTGCCTTTAAAATTAAAGAACTGATACGGCAGAACGATGTAAAAGTATTTTCCTCGAATTATACCCTGTACGGTGATATGAGTGCGAGGGTGATGCAGGTGATCAAAGAGTTTGTACCGAGGACGGAAGTGTACTCGATAGACGAAATTTTTGCGGACCTCAGCGAGTTGAAATATTGCGAGCCCTTATCCTATGCCAATAAAATAAGAGAGGCTGTATTACAGTGTACGGGCATACCGGTTACGATTGGTATTGCCCCTACCAAAACGCTGGCCAAGATGGCCAATGATTATGCGAAGAAATTAAAGGAGACGGTGTTGGTTGCCAACACTAATGATACCATAAAAAAGCTGCTGCAAGCTACCGGAGTGCAGGAAGTATGGGGTATTGGCGAGCAGCATGCATCGAGGCTGCGGAAGAAGGGTTTTATTACTGCTGAAGATTTTGCGGGTGCACCGGAAGAATGGATACGGAAAGAAATGGCCGTAGTGGGATTAAGAACATTAAAAGAATTGAAGGGTGTTGTGTGCATTCCCTTAAAAGAGACGGTTGCCGGTAAGAAGAATATCTGCACCTCGCATTCGTTTGGAAAGATCATTCAAAGTAAAAGAGAGTTGGAGCAGGCTGTTGCCACGTTTGCCTCGGCTTGTGCGCAAAAGCTGAGGAAACAAAACAGTTGTGCGAGGAGGATACATGTTTTTATACAGACGAACATTCACCGGCCGGAAGATGCGCAATATTTTCATTCTATTGCCCTGGATCTGCCAGGCGCCACCAACAGTACGGCGGAACTGGTGAAGCAGGCAATGAGGGCATTGAGCATTATTTACCTGCCGGGTTATAAGTATTACAAGACCGGGGTGATGGTAATGGACCTGGTACCGGCGAACCAGGTGCAGTTAGGATTGTTTGATGAAGGCATACGGGAGAGAGACGGGAAAGCCATGAAGGCTATGGATGCCGTGAATGGAAAATTTGGAAACGATATTGTGCGGACGGCGACGCAGGATTTCAATAAAAAATGGAAATTGCGAAGGCAGCACTTATCGAAGCGATACACAACGCGGTTTAGCGAACTTGCCGTGGTAAAAGCGATCTGATATGTTTAACCCAATGGCCACCTGGACGGAGGATGTTTTGAAAGGTCTTATAGAAGAAGGGCATCGTTATTTTGTGCGGCAAACATTTGAGAGAGCCCGAAACCCGTTTGATGATACGGTAAAAGGATATTACCTGATCTGTCATTATAAAGAATTTGCTACTGCCCGGGAACATTTTGACGCGTTAAAAAAGGACCCGCACCGGTACATCTACGACTGTGAGGAAGAAGAACACAGAAGCAGGCTGGAAGCAGCTGCCAGGGGGGTGGAAGGCTACAAGATTTACTCCAATACGTTTATGCCTGACTGGGAGCGGCATATTACCAAACGGATTCAAAAGAATATACGGCTGTATATACAGAGGGAGGGATGGTATCCTAAGAAAGAAGAAGGTGTGGACATTTCATTTTATCCCTATTTTGGGCAAGTAATGATTACCTTAAAGTTCAGGGGGCAGCAGGTAAGTGTGGCCTTTGATGACATTGAAAAAATACAGTGATGTGTTACGATATTTCTTTTTCGACAAAGTATGAAATGGTGACGAAGTATGTGCCGGACCTGGTGGTTGATCCGCAGGTGAATTTTGATTATGATACTTCGATACACGTAGTGGCGCAATCGTACATGAAGAAGCCCATTATTTACCGGGAGAACGGGGTGAACCATATGAAGATGTTTGAGTGGGGTGTGATTGCGGATTATATGAAGACGCCGGAACTGGTGAAGAAAAGCAGGCAGTGGATGTGCAATGCACAGAGTGAGAAAATACTGGGCGATAAGAAATCGTATTGGAGAAGAATACGGAAGCAGCGTTGTATCATTCCCGTGGATGCATTTTTTGAGCACCGGGAAGTGAAGGGCATAAAAAATAAAATTCCTTACCTGATTAAGCAAAAGGATCGGCCGCTGTTTGGATTGCTTGGTTTGTATGCCTATTCACCTATCCCGGATGTAGAGACAGGAGAAGTGACCGGAACTTTTACCGTGATTACGAGGAAAGCGAACAGCGTGATGGAACAGATCCATAATGGCGGTCCGAATGCGGGGCGTATGCCGTTACTGGTTCCTTATGAAATGGAATTGAAATGGCTGCAAGAGGATTTGACTGATGAAGAGATACAGGAGATATTGGATTATGAAATGCCTTCGGAGGAGCTGGAATATCATCCTGTATATACCATAAGAACCACTAAACCGAGACCCGACAGCAAAGGAAAGTTAGAGCCTTTTGAGTGGCCTGATTTACCGCCACTGGGCGTAGACAGTGCAGAGCAAACTTTGTTTTAATGGAAGCGAAAGAGTTTGAATTTTTATTCCGGCATCGCGGCAGGAAATTTACCGGAACGCTGGAGGTTATGCGTCCATTTAAAACGAGGATGTACCGGGTGTATGTTGAAAGGGCCGATGGCAGGGATGATGCAATTTTTATTTTTTACGAAGTGAATGAACCAGGTCAACGGTTTTTTCATTATCCCCAGGAT
>JAGIAB010000148.1 GCA_017745135.1 Flavisolibacter sp. | reverse complement strand
GTACACTCCACCCAAAAATTGCGAACTCAGGCAAGTGTGCAGCGAAACCGGTTTGCCGCCCGGACCTAACTGCACCAATTTAATTTCAGATTATTTCATTCCATTAACCAGTTCAACAAAAGTTTGCAATCATTTGCAGGAGATAAAAATTTCCCCGGATAGTTCTATTTCTTATTGTGAAAGCTGCGCACCTGAAACCGGCTACATCAAACGATTGTACAAAGTAATTGCTCCTGAAATGCAGGAATATTTCAATCAAAACGGAATTGCTTATCAAAAAATCCCTCCACACAATCCTGATTGCGAAAAAATTTTCAAAGGCGATGGCCCAAGAATAACATCTCTACTGAATGGAAGTGAATATTACATCGATGCAAAAGATCCTGAGCCTTTACAATTAACAGCAACTGCAGGAACTGATGTAAGCAAACTGTATTGGTACATCAATGATCAGTTTTATAAAACAACAGGAGCAAAAGAAAAACAGTTTTTTGTTCCGAAAGAAGGTCCCGTAAAAATTTCCTGCACAGATGATAAAGGAAGGAACCGGAATATTTGGATAAGGGTGAAGTATATAAATCTGTAGCCCCCTGTCCCCCTGAAGGGGAGACTTAGGCTGTAGAGGGTTTTTGTTATTCGAGAGTCTTTAAAGGAAAGAGGTCGGAAGTCAGAGGGTGCTGCTTTATTTTAGTTAGTTCTTTAAAAAAAGATTGATGATTATGTAGTGATCTGCATTGCTACTTTCAACGTCTGTTGTGTCTCTCACTGCATCGTTCAGTAATTCTATGCAGTATTGTTGAAGTGCCGTCACTGAATTGAGCTCCGGAGGAGCGAAATGTTAATAGAAGATTGTACAGATAATGTTTCTCATAGCTCCGTAGGAGCGAAACCTTGGTAGAAAAGAGAATCATTCAATGAACACACGGCTCCGTAGGAGCCGAACCTTTACGATCATCAAATAAATGAATATTGATAATAGTAGGAATCTTGTATAAGCAAGAGCTGTGTGCAGCTTCCCTCTATCCCGCTCAAAGCAGGATAGAGGGAGTTAGAGGGTGAGCGGGAATTAGTAAGAAAAGAAGCTTGTATTCCATAATGACACTTGCATGATGCCAATAGAATTTCATCCGTACAAGAGACGCAACGAAAGTCAAATAGCAGTAATGCAGGTCGGCTCATAAATAAAAAATCGCTCTAAAAAAATTAATACAACACAAGCAAGTAAAGCCTCTACAGCCTAAGTCTCCCCTTCAGGGGGACAGGGGGATTATCCTTTCCTCACACTCCCCGCACCCGAAGTATTTGAATTCACCGAAGCATTTCCTTTATACCGTACATGCGAAGCTCCGGATGCTTCAGCACGTAAGTTTTTGTTGGCTGTAATTTCCGCACTGGAGGCTCCCGATACATCGATCATGGCATTTTCTGCAACCAGTTCATAACAATTGCTGTGAGAAGCACCACTGGCTTCCAGGTTAAAATCTGTAGCCTGCCCTTTGAGAGATAAGCTGCTGGCACCACTCAGGTCTGAAGAAATTTTACCGCCATTTACTTCCATCGAAATATGGCTGGCACCGGATGCACCTAAACGCATCTCATTACCAGAGATAGCATTGTCCGCAAAGATTTTGCTTGCGCCTGATACATCAATGCTCTTAAATTCGGGAGCGGTTATATAAACAATAATTTTTCTTGATGGTTGCAGATTATAACCTTTTCTTGTTCGTGCAACCAGCGTATTTCCATCGGTAAAAACTTCAACAAGGTCAAGTAGGTTTTGGTCTGTTTCTATCTTTACTAAATTACCGGTGCCCTGACTAATATGTGCTTCCAATGCGCCGCTAACATCAACGCTGCTGAATGAGCCTACATTGGCATCCCGGGTAGCAACATGGCCGTCACCATAAATTCTTTCACCCATAAAATAATGGCAGGAACTAAAAATTGCAGTTGAAATGATGGCTATTAATAGTAGTCGCATAGTGAGTGTTTTGGCATATGACGCAATAGGTAGAATTGAGGTTACAAGGTAAGAAAAGCCTCCCTAATCCCGATAGCTATCGGGACCTCCGGTGGAGGGACTTCGCAGCAGCACAAAGCCTGGTAGCTCAAGATTCATTATAGAAATAAAAAGCTCTCAACGTTAAAGAAATGTTGAGAGCTTTTGTTATTTCCAAATAAGTTAGGGCTGTGCGTCGGTGGCTTCCCCTACCGGGGGAAGTCGGATGGGGGCCGTCCTTCCTTCCCACCGGAAGGCCGGGATGGGTCGCTTTGTCTTATTTTTGCACCCTCATGACAGAAAAAATATTGATTCTTGATTTTGGTTCTCAATACACCCAACTAATTGCCCGTGCCGTAAGAGAAGCCAACGTTTACTGCGAAATTGTTCCTTTCAACAAGCCGATTGAATACAGTCTTTCACTAAAAGGAGTGATTCTATCCGGTTCTCCTTTTTCCGTAAACGATTCCAATGCACCGGATGTAAATGTGAACTGGCTAGCCAGCAATGTTCCTGTTTTAGGTGTTTGTTACGGCGCACAATTAACCGCAAAACAGTTTGGCGGAAAGGTAGAAAAAAGTAATAAGCGGGAATATGGTCGTGCCGTTCTGCATTTGGAAAAAGGAGAAGATCCACTTTTAAGAAATATCACCCCCTCCTCACAGGTTTGGATGAGCCACGGTGATTCTATTTTACAGCTTCCGGAGGGTTTTGAATTGCTGGCAACAACAGAAAGCATTCCTGTTGCTGCATTTAAGCATAAAGAAGATATAGCTCACAAGCCTTTGTATGGCTTGCAATTTCATCCTGAAGTATATCATTCCATAGAGGGCAAAAAAATATTGCATAATTTTTTAGTCAATATTTGTGGATGTAAACAGGACTGGACACCTGCACATTTTATTTCCGATACCGTTGAAGCCCTGAAAAAACAAATCGGAGATGGACAGGTAGTGATGGCGATCAGTGGTGGAGTGGATTCAACCGTCGCGGCTACGCTGATAAGCCAGGCCATTGGAAAAAACCTTCACGGCATTTTTGTTGACAACGGCGTATTGCGCAAAAACGAATTTGAAAAGGTTTTAAAAACCTATAAGCAACTCGGATTAAATGTAAAAGGCATCGACGCCAAAAAAAGATTTTATAAAAAACTCAAAGGCAAGGAAGATCCTGAAAAAAAGCGCAAAGCCATTGGGAAAACCTTCATCGAAATCTTTAACGACGAAGCAAAACACATAAAGAATGTTTCTTTCCTGGGACAGGGCACTATTTATCCTGATGTGATTGAAAGCGTTTCGGTGCATGGCCCTTCTGTTACTATTAAATCACATCACAACGTTGGCGGGCTGCCCAAAAAGATGCATCTGGAATTAGTGGAACCGCTTCGTTATTTATTTAAAGATGAAGTAAGAAAAGTTGGCCTGGAATTGGGTATTCCCGAAGACATGATCAACCGTCATCCGTTTCCCGGTCCCGGTTTGGCCATACGCATATTAGGAGAAGTAACTGAAGAAAAAGTGAATCTTTTACAGGAAGCCGATGATATTTATATTAGAGCTTTGAAGAAACATCACTTGTATGCAACCGTTTGGCAGGCTGGAGCTATCTTACTTCCGGTGCGCAGCGTTGGTGTGATGGGCGATGAAAGAACCTACGAATTTACCGTAGCCCTGAGAGCAGTGACCAGTGTGGATGGCATGACGGCAGACTGGGCCCATCTCCCTTATGATTTTTTGGCTAATGTGTCGAACGAGATCATCAACTCTGTAAGAGGAATTAACCGGGTTGTTTACGATATCAGCAGCAAACCGCCGGCAACAATTGAATGGGAATAAGTTTGAACCTGGATTTATAGGATTTAAAAGACTATGATGAAGAAAATCATTTCTCTTTTTACACTAAGCTTTTTAATCGCCGGCGTTCTTCATGCGCAGGAAATCAAAAAGTACAAAATTGCCATCTTTACTCCTTTATACCTGGATTCTGCTTTTGATGCCACAGGAAATTTCCGTTACGAAAAAACAGGCGCAAGGTTTGTCAATGCAGGTCTTGATTTTTATTACGGTGCGCAATTGGCATTGGACTCTTTGCAAAAAAGAGGCGCACCGCTAGATGTATTTGTTTACGACAGCCGTGGTAAACAAAGTATCAGTTCTCAACTGGCAAAGCCTGAAATGAGAGATGTGGATATGATCCTGGCACAAACCAATGCGACTGAAACAAAATTGTTGGCGGAAGCAGCACTTCGAAGAAAAATTCCTTTTATTTCAGCAACGTTTCCAAATGACGCCGGCGTTGACAACAACCCCTATTTCGTCATCTTGAATACAACTTTAAAATCACAGGTTGACGGCATTTATCGTTTTCTGCAAAAATACCATAGCCTGGACAGGATTGTGATGTTCACAAGGCCGGGAACTCAGGAAGACCTGCTCAAAAATTATTTCAATGACGTTGCGAAATCAACTGCATCTACATCTTTAAACATTCAGTTCGTTAATGTTGGTGCTGATTATGTTCCTCAAACGCTGGCAAGACATTTGGACAGTACAAAGAGAACAGTTGTTCTTGCCGGAAGTTTAGATGAAGCTTTTGCCACAAAGCTTACCCAAACTTTGGCCGGATTAAACAATCGATATCCCGTTCGTGTGATTGGAATGCCTACATGGGAAAATTATAATTTCACCAAAGCCAATGATCTTGAGATCATTTACACCACTCCGTTCAATTACGACAGAAACGCTCCATTAGAAAATACGTTAGCAACAGAGTACACTAAAACGATGAGCCTGCGGCCATCCGATCTTTTCTTCCGTGGCTATGAAACCACTTTGCGTTTTGGCTTGTTATTGTTAGATACCGGCAAAGATGTTTCTTCCAACCTTTCGCGAAAAGGCAATATAGTATTCACTCAATTTGATATACAGCCGGTGTTTAAAGACCAGTCTAAAATGTCCCTGGATTATTTCGAGAACAAGCATTTATATTTTGTAAAGATTTTTGGCACGGTAAAAAATATTCTGTATTAATAAATGAGCAATGAATTTCCACTCGTGAATGCTTACTTCAGTTGCAGACCACCGTCCTAATCCTGCATAAATCTCTTGATTATAATACAGTGGGTAATGTGAATGACCCTGATTACTCATTATTCATTACTCATTAACTTAGTGTATGCCCTTAATCGAATTTTCAGACAAAGGATTGTTTTGTCCTGCAGGCGATTTTTATATTGATCCCTGGAAGCCTGTTGATAAAGCAGTCATCACGCATGGACACAGCGATCATGCAAGATGGGGAAGTAAATTTTATTTGTGCCACACCGATACCAAACCAATTCTTCAGCAACGTTTAGGCAATAACAATTATCAGGGCATTGGATGGAATGAACCTGTTTACTTAAATGGAGTCAGAGTGAGTTTGTTTCCTGCGGGTCATATCATTGGTTCTTCGCAAATTCGGGTAGAACACAATGGAGAAATTTGGGTGATAAGTGGCGATTATAAATTAGAGAACGATGGCTTAAGCGGACAATTTGAACCTGTAAAATGCCATAACTTCATTACCGAGTCCACGTTTGGACTACCGATCTACAAATGGAAGCCGCAGCAGGAAATTTATACAGACATGAAGAACTGGATAAGGAAAAATCAATCTGAAGGAAAGACTTCCATTCTCATCGCCTACAGTTTAGGTAAGGCGCAAAGAATCTTATTGCCAATTGCAGACGTGACTGATAAAGTTTTTATGCATGGAGCAGTTTACAACATGCACAACGCATTGGCAAATGCAGTCCCGATAGCTATCGGGAGGAAATTACCAACGGCAAAGAGAGTATTTGATGTTCCAAAAGAAGAATTAAAAGGCGGCGTAGTAATTGCGCCTTCAGGTGCAGAAGGCTCACCATGGCTGAAAAGATTTGTCCCCTATGAAATTGGTATTTGCAGCGGATGGATGCAGGTACGCGGGAATGTTCGAAGAAAAAATGCAGATGCCGGTTTTGCCATCAGCGATCATGCTGATTGGAATGGATTAATTAAAGCATGTAAAGAAACAGAGGCTGAGTGCATTTATACAACGCATGGATTTCAATCGGTGTTTACAAGGTATTTGAATGAACAGGGTATTTATTCGAAAGAAGTAAAAACCGAATATGGTGATGACGAGAATGAAGAAGCAGATGCATTAATTGAAGGAGAGAATGATAATAGCGGCTCATTGAACAATTGAAATTCAACTGGCAAAATGTTCAATATTCAATGATCAATGCTCAACCTCCAGCGATAACTACAAACTACAAACCACAAACTATAAATGCGTCAATTTGCTGAATTAGTATCTAAACTTGGCACATCTACAAAAACCAATGACAAACTTGAAGCATTAGTAAACTATTTTTCTGTTGCCAATGATAAGGACAAGGTTTGGGTAATTGCCATCTTCAGCGGAAGAAGACCTAAAAGAGCTGTGAACACAACACAACTGGCAACCTACGCTGTTGAATTGATCAATCTTCCTTTTTGGTTGTTTGAAGAATCGTACCACACAGTAGGCGACCTTGCAGAAACCATCACTTTATTACTTCCTGAAAAAACAGGTAAAGAAGAAAATACCAAACCACTTCATTATTACATCGAACAATTAAAAGCCGTAGAAAAAGAAGCTGAGGAAGTTCGAAAGCAATTCATTATTGACTCCTGGATGGAAATGAATTACGCCGAACGTTTTGTTTTTAATAAACTGATTACCGGCGGATTTCGAATTGGCGTTTCTCAAAAATTAATGGTGAATGCTTTAGCAAAAACTGTTCAGCTAGAATCTTCGGTTATTGCACATCGTATCAGTGGCAACTGGAATCCATCTACCATTTTGTTTGATGAATTATTAAGTGAACAGGCTGCAACAACTGATTGGTCGAAACCTTATCCTTTTTACTTAGCCTATGCCATTGAACAAAACAACATTGAAGAATTGGGCGATCCGGCTGAATGGCAGGCAGAATGGAAATGGGATGGCATCCGCGGACAAATGATCAAACGCAATGGCGAATTGTTTGTCTGGAGCCGCGGCGAAGAATTAATGACAGAAAAATTTCCGGAGTATCATTCATTGCAAGATGTGTTACCCGATGGAATTGCAATTGATGGTGAGATCATTCCCGCTGTAGATAAAAAGCCATTGCCTTTTGCCTTACTGCAAACACGTATCGGCAGAAAAAATGTTACCAAAAAACAATTGCAGGAAGCACCGATTGCTTTTTTTGCTTATGATCTTTTAGAATGTAATGGTGAAGACTGGCGTAATAAAACACTTGAAGAACGCAGAACTAAACTTGAAGAAATCGTTGCATCAGCAAATCATCCAACGCTGCTCATCTCTCCTATTGTAGCATTTGACACCTGGGATCAATTAGCTGAGCTTAGAAAAAGTTCAAGAGAGATGGGAGCGGAAGGATTCATGTTGAAAAGAAAACAATCGATTTACCAGGTAGGAAGAAAGCGAGGCGATTGGTGGAAGTGGAAGATTGATCCACTGGTGATTGACTGTGTAATGA
>JAGIAB010000147.1:4344-7562 GCA_017745135.1 Flavisolibacter sp. | reverse complement strand
AGTAAAGCCAGGAAAGAAAGGAGGATGGGATATAACCATTGAAACCAATGATGTAAAGAATGCACAAAGATTGAATTTTTCGATTTCGGATAACGGTTATACCTATTTACAGGTTACCAGCAACAACCGGCAACCGATAGCCTTCAATGGATACATTGTTGAGAAAAAATAAAGTTCAGAGACCGGCTCTGAACTTTTAGTGCTTCCTGTAATTCAGTTAATCGTGACCTTCCAGTTTTACCAGCTTGTTGTAAATACCAAGCAATAAAAACGGAGCTACCCATTGACCAAAGAACAAACTCCTTTGCTCTAAATTTCTATTGTGCTTCGTTCCTCCAATGATCTGCATTACTGCAGACACTGCAACAGCGCCAATGGCTGTCCATAAAAAAATATCAGAAGGAAGCTTTGCTGTTTGTTCTTCGATCATAGTTGCTACAGGACCTTCCTTGTGCTCAGGATTGAAATTTGTTGCCATAACTGCTTTCGTTTTAAGTTTCAAAACTTAGCTCTTTCAACTTTCTTGCCAAGCGCAGTATTGTTTTAATAAAGCAGGTTTTGTTTACTCATCAACATTATATTTACTCTTTACTTTGTACAAACAATTTGCTTTAATGAAGAAGTTAATTTGCATCAGCAGCCTAATCATTATCGTGCTAAATGGCCAAACCCAAAACAACATGACTCCCGAACTGTTGTGGAAACTGGGACGTGTAAGTGCAGTAGGCATTACAAAAGACAATAGCGGTGTAGTGTATGCGGTAAGCACTCCCGATGTTGATCAGAATAAAAGCAATCGTAAGCTTTATTATATTTCTTTTAAAGGAGGAACTGCAAGAGCGGTTGCCGATAGTGAGCAATTAGTAATCAATGATCGCATTTCACCGGACGGTAACTATATGCTTTCAGCAGAAGATGTGAAGATCAATAAGGTGTTTGGAAAAGACTTTTATCCCGACCTTCAAAAATCAACAGTGCAGATCTACGACCAGTTGAACTATCGGCATTGGGATGAATGGGAAGATGGAGCATTCAGCCATGTATTTGTGCATCCGATGGTTAATGGGAAACCGGGTGAAGGAAAAGATATTATTCCCGGCCAGCCCTATGATATTCCTCAAAAACCATTTGGAGGTAACGAAGATTTCATTTGGTCGCCCGATAGCAAATCAGTGATTTATGTAACCAAACCATCAAGTGGAACAGCCTATGCGCTCAGCACCAACACGGATATTTTTCAGTATGATGTAGCTACGGGAACTACTACCAATCTTTCAAAAGGAATGATGGGATATGATGTAGCTCCTGCTTTTTCTTCCCAGGGAACACTGGCGTGGTTAAACATGGAACGTGAAGGCTACGAAGCCGATAAGGAAGATATTGTTGTAAAGAATGCTGCCGGTATTATTAACCTTACCAAACATTGGGATGGAACGGTTAGCGGTTTTAAATGGAGCCTTGATGGAAAGAAGATTTATTTCTATGCGCCGGTAGATGGAACGCTTCAATTGTTTGAAGTGAATTACCCGGGTCTTACCAAAATGCTTCCTGTGGTTCGTCAAATTACAAAAGGCGATTTTGATGTGAATGGAATTGTTGGACAGGTTGGAAATACCTTGGTGGTAAGCCGAACCGATATGAACCATGCTGCAGAACTCTATACCGTTAATCTTTCCAACGGCACCATGCAACAGCTTACGCATGTGAACGATGATGTTTACAAAACCGTAAACATGAGTAAGATCGAACGCCGCTATGTTACTACAACCGACAATAAAAAAATGTTGGTCTGGGTAATTTATCCTCCAGGTTTTGACGCAACTAAAAAATATTCTACGCTGTTATATTGCCAGGGAGGTCCGCAATCCCCATTAACCCAATCGTATTCGTTCCGCTGGAATTTTCAATTGATGGCAGGTGGCGGATACATTGTTGTGGCTCCCAACCGCAGAGGTATGTATGGACATGGAAGGGCATGGAATGAACAGATCAGTAAAGATTGGGGTGGACAAGTGATGAAAGATTACCTCAGTGCTATTGACGATGTGGCCAAAGAAAAATATGTAGACAAAAACCGCTTAGGATGTGTTGGAGCCAGCTATGGTGGTTACTCGGCTTTTTACCTGGCAGGAATTCATAACAACCGTTTCAAAACTTTTATTGCTCATGATGGTGTGTTTGACATCAGGAGCATGTCAGGAACCACCGAAGAGTTGTGGTTTACCAATTGGGAAAACGGCGGTTATTATTGGGAGAAAAATAATAAGACAGCACAAAAGGCATTTGAAGAATTCAATCCCATCAATTTAGTGGATAAATGGAATACGCCGATACTGATTATACAGGGCGGAAGAGATTATCGTGTGCCGATTGAACAGGGCTTACAGGCCTTTCAAGCTGCGCAGTTAAGAGGTATCAAAAGCAAGCTTCTTTATTTTCCTGACGAAAACCACTGGGTGTTGAAGCCTCAAAATGCATTGGTATGGCAAAGGGAATTTTATAAATGGCTAAAAGAAACTTTGTAATTGTGTTTTGAGATGGTTAAGACGAGTTGATATTCTATAAATCCGTTTGCCAACCCTGGCATAGTGTTTTGATAGTCATTGCAAAATTGCCAACTGATCATTTGCAAAAAGGAAATTATGGCCTAACTTACAGGTACCATCCCTATGACAGAATCAGTTGCATAAAATTTGTTCTCTATCGATTAAACAACACATGATTATGGAAAAGCAATTGATCGTTTCAGTACCAAATGTGAGCGGCGAAGAAGGTTTGACCATCGCCTGCAAATCCGGAGATTTATTCCGCAACGATTCCAAGCTTGATGAGTTGTACAGGGATGGTTTCCGCATTTATGATTATGAAGTTGAGGAGGTAAAAGAAAGAAAGTCCAAAGGCTTCAGAGAAACCCTGGTTAAGGTCTTTTTAAGAAAATAATCAATCCCACCGGCTGTTCATCGCCCCGAACAGCGCCTCCCTTTTCTCCCTTGAATGATTAGCACTGCCGATTGCAGCTTCCAAATTATCAGTTTCAAGCGCATGCATTGCCTGTTCAATAAATTCCCGGACAGGCATACCGCCATGCGATTGGGTTTTGTCTTCTCTCCTGTCGCTGCCTAATTCTGTATCCACTGCCGGTGGAATGATCTCAAAAACTTTTATACCTGTCGTCCTCCGGTGGCAGGCAGCTGGCGACGAACAGGGCATCACAACGG
>JAGIAB010000147.1:3015-4334 GCA_017745135.1 Flavisolibacter sp. | reverse complement strand
GCGATAAAGTGAGCGAATGAATAGCCGCCTTGGTGGCACAGTAAACAGGCATAATGGCGATGGGAACAAAAGCCAGTCCTGATGAAATATTTACAATGGCTGCATTTTGTTTCATAGCTAAGTGCTGAGTAAATAAAGAAGTGAGATGGACCGGTGCAATGAAATTGGTTTCTGTTTCCTGTCGTACCCGGTGCAGGTCAACCGGCTTTTTCAAATCGGTAAGCAACTGAACGCCGGCATTGTTGATGAGAATATTGGTTTCAGGATAGGTTTCTATCACCCATTGGGCTAAAGCCACTCTTTGCTTTTCATCGGCAACATCCGATGTTTTTACTACCATTTCGGGATGGTCTTCCTGGAATTTTTTTAGTCGTTCTTCCCTCCTTCCGGTTATGATCACTTTGCTGCCGGCCTGCAAAAACTTTTCAGCAAAAGCGGCTCCAATCCCCGAGGTTCCTCCGGTAATGAGAACGGTATTTCCACTCAATCGCATAGCTGTTGTTTCCAATCGAACAACAAGTATTACACCACTATTTTTTGAGAAGTGTTTTGGAATCCCTTACCACGCAGGAAGCCATCCTGAGAAGCTGCGCTTTTTGCTCTTCAGAAAAACTCACCTCTGTAATGGTTTTATTAGGGCCGGTAATACGGAACGAACTGACTCTTTTATCCAGCAGCCTTTGTAATTGAGGAGGTGTATGGGCAGAATTTTTAAATGAAAAATGGAAAGCACCCTGGCAGTTCATCGAGCCCGTATTTTTCAAATTCAAGCGATAACGGTCACCTTCAAAATTTAGCTGTATGGTGGATGCTTCATCAAAACATTTTTGATCTTTTGTAAACCAAAAAAAGAAATCGATTTCTGTAGGCGTGGCATCAACAGAAATGGAAAGTTGAACCCCATTAGCCGTAAAAGGTATAAAGCCGGTAGATATTTTGGTTTGGTGGGTAAAAGGATCTGTCGTTGTTGTCAATTTACAAGTGTCTTGTGCCAGAGCAAAAAAAGGCAGAAGAAAAAGAGCAGCGATGATAATGTTTTTCATATAACGTAATTGAAATAAAAATAGGCATTGCTGTTAGTATTGAAAAAAAGGTGGTGTTAAAAATTAATCAGCAAAGAGGGTTGGATGGTGGCAGGTTGTTGTAGTAAAGAAAAAGCATTAAGAATGCATTATTTGTTTCTGTTAAATCATTTGAAAATTCTATTAGAATCAACTGCTATTAAACAGCTTTATTGCAGTTTTGTAGATAGTTTTGTCCCTTTTATGAAGAGCTTTTTGTTTTCCGTTTTCCTGGTTTTTATAGGCCTTGCCTCTAAT
>JAGIAB010000147.1:0-3005 GCA_017745135.1 Flavisolibacter sp. | reverse complement strand
GCCTCTAATGCACAATCCTTTGCATTGTATGGCAAGATCACCAATACCAAAATGGAACCATTGGCTTTTGTAAGCATTCAGCTAAAAGAACTGGGCATCGGTACCACCTCTAAAGAAGACGGCAGTTATGGCCTGAACCTCGAAGTTGGCCAGTACAATCTTATTGTCAGCATGATCGGTTACAAAACCCAGGTCGTTAACGTCGTCGTCAATAAAAACTATCTTCTTAACATCGTTTTAGAGGAAGAAGAAAAAAGCATGGAGGATGTGGTGATCAGGGTAAAAATTAAAGATCGTGCAGAGGAGATCATTAAAAATGTGATCAGGAACAAAGATGAAATCATGGCGGCTTCCGGTGCTTATTCATCGCAGGTGTATATTAAAGCCATTCAACAGGACTCCTCCATACGAAAAAAAGAAAAACCTAAAACCGATTCAGTCTTCTTCAATACAAAAGATGAAGACCTGCAGGGAATGGCTATGGCTGAAGTCGTACTGAAACTGGATTATGCATCTGATCAAAGAATAAAAGAGCAACGCCTTGGTGTTAAACAAAGTGGTAATACGGAAGGCTTATTTTATTTGACCACAACCGATGGCAATTTCAATTTCTATAATAACCTGATCAAAGTACCAGAGATTTCCCAGGTGCCTTTTCTTTCTCCATTTAGCTATAGCGGCCTGCTTGCTTATAAATTTAAAACCACAAAGATTGAAAGGAAAAACGGCCACAGATACTATACCATCTCTGTAAAGCCCCGCCAGTTAAGCAATGCAACGGTTGAAGGCGAAGTAACGATCCAGGACACTGTGTTTGCCATTACAAATGCAAGATTCACTTTCCCCACTTACCATTTAATGGAGTTTGATTATTTTGAAGTGGACCAGCAATATGAATTTGTTCAAAACAAGGCCTGGATGCTCACACGTGAACAATTCAACTATTACACTAAATCCAATAAGCAAAGAATATCCGGGCAAACACTGGTTGTGTTTTCAGATTATGAACTGAATAAACAATTCAGCAGGAATTATTTTGGAGCAGAAGTGAGCAGCACAGCACAATCTGCCTACGAAAAAGACAGCAGCTTCTGGAAGACGGTACGTGTGGAACCGCTTACCGACAAAGAGGTCAGGTATGTGCAATACCAGGACAGTGTTTACCGGGTAACGCATGCCAAAGCTTATCTGGATTCAGTTGATAAGGTGAACAACCAGGTAACCTGGCATAAAATATTGTTGTTCGGCCAAACCTTTTATAACCGCGACAAGGAAAGAACCTGGGTGCTTCCGGCAGCAGTTACTTTGTATGAACCATTCCAGTTCGGCGGCGGCCGACTTCATCCTTCTTTTTACTATTTTAAAAAATATGCTTCACGAAAAGACATCAAGCTCATTGCTGATGTAAGCTATGGTTTCCGCAATAAGGACATTAATGGAAGCTTGCTCTTACAAAGAATGTACAATCCTTTCAACCGCGGCTTTTACCAGATGGAACTGAATCGGGACTTCGACCATATTTACCAGGGCGAATCCTGGATCAACAGTATACAGAGAAGCAGTTATTTCCTTAACAATTATCTTTCTCTTCTTCACGGGTTGGAAGTAACCAATGGCTTGTTCGTGTACACGGAAGCCGCCGTTGCATGGCGTCGCTCTGTGGCCGGCTATAAAACCAACCCGCGAGTAGATACTATTTTCGGAGACTTCCTGGAGCACAATCAACCCATTGCTTTTGAGCCATACAATGGAGCCTATGCCAAGGTTACGTTGAAGTACACGCCGCACCAGCGATACATAAGAGAGCCTAAAGAAAAAATCATTCTTGGTTCCAAATGGCCAACTTTTTATACTACCTGGAGAAGAGGAATTCCAGGTCCCATACAGAGTGTAGTCAATTTTGATTATTGGGAGTTGGGAATGGAACAAAGGATCAATATCGGAATATTGGGTAACCTTCGCTATGACCTGAAGACGGCAAGCTTTTTAAATCAGAAAGACTTGCGGCTGCTTGATTATGTGGTTCAGCGGCGCGGCGATCCTTTATTTTTTATGAACCCGGAGACTCAATTCCAGATGCTGGATTCAACACTGCCTTTGAAAAAAAGGTTCTACCAGGCACACATGATCCATGAATTCAATGGCGCATTGATCAATAAAATTCCTTTGCTCAAAAAACTGCAATTGCGTGAAGTGGTAGGCGGCGGCGCACTGTTTGCCCCCGAAAAAAATCTGAATTATTTTGAACTCTTCGCCGGAATTGAACGGGCTTTCAAATGGCCGTTCAACCCGCTTACAAGATTTAAGCTCGGTGTTTATGTGGTAAGTGCTTTTGCCAATCAATACTCGCACCCCGTTCAATTTAAAGTTGGATTTACTACCTGGGATAAACGGAAAAACCGCTGGAGATAGATCGGAGGTCAGAAGTCGGAGGTCAGAGGTCGGAAGTACGAAGATTTTTTTATCTCAACATTTCAAAAGAATATTTTACCTGCGACCAGAATTCATCCAAAGCAATGATGCGTGGTTTGAAGAACGAGATCAGTTCCGGCCAGTTCCCTTTTTGAAAAATGCTTACATCTGTTTTCTCTTTAAAAATTTTGCTGATCAATTTTCCATGCTCATCGTACGTGTGCAACTGCCAGTTCCATTCCTCGTTCATCGCATCATCAAATAAATTTTTGAATTGAACAAATTGTTCAAAATAGATTTGCTGAATTTCCCCGTCTTTGTGCGTTAGCTCAACGCTGATGATGGCCTTTCTGTTATCGGCGTGCATGCGAAAAGAAATATTCTTTTCACCGGTTTTGTAATTGATCCAGTTGATCTTCTCTCCTTCTGCTGAAAGAATGGGGCTCAGGTATTGACCGAATGTAGTCCAGAACTCCTGCCGTAATTGAGATGCTTCCTGCTTCGAATACATGTTTCAAAGTTAGAGGAAGAGAATTATGTACTTAGCTGCACTACTACTATCACCTCTCGTTGTGTCACTCACTGCATCGTTC
>JAGIAB010000146.1 GCA_017745135.1 Flavisolibacter sp. | reverse complement strand
TTCCTGAAGGCAGCAATTACAAAAGCGTCCACTAATTCTACTTTCGGAAATAATTTAAATGCCTTGTTATCCGATTCAACCGGTGTATTCACTTTTTTTGCCCCAACGGATGCTGCTTTCCAGGCCTCTGGTTTTCCAAGTGCAGCAGCAGTAAGTGCACAAAGAGCCGGATTATTAGATACGATTTTGCGCTATCATTTGGTGCCCGGTCAAAAAATAACATCCAGCATTATTTCACAGACCTTTCCTAATATGCAGGAACCAACAGCCCTGGTGTTGGCGCCACCATCGGCTTCGCTGCCCCCGGGATTACGAATGTCTATTTTTCCTTCGAAGAGAGGAACACTATTATGGGCAAACAATATTCCTATAACACAGGCTGATATTGCTGCATCAAATGGAGTCGTGCATAAAGTGGCTACTCTGGTAGCGCCACCATCGCAGTATTTGTGGGACCGCATTAATAACGACCCCGACCTGACCTATTTGAAGGCCGCAATACAAAGGGCAGACAGCGGCGTAGCTGCTGCAAGCACTTTACAAGCTGGCTTGCAAAATCCTGCAGCAAACCTGACGGTTTTTGCTCCAACCAATCTTTCTTTTCAGCAATTATTAACTGCTCAAATCACTGCAGCTTTAATTGCACAAGGAATGCCCTCTTTAACCGCCCAGACAACAGCAGCAGCATTGGCATCCTCACCCACAGTATTTACCAATCCTGCTTTAGCTAGTGTACTTACACCTACATTAGTTAAGGGGGTAGTAGTTTATCATTTGCTAGGCGTACGTTCTTTTTCAGTGAATATTCCTTCAGCCGCTACAAACACGCCTACACTTTTAAATACTGCTGTTGCTAATCATCCCGGAGTTAGTCTTCAAGCAACATTTGGCCCTACTGGCGTAACCGCGGCAACAGTAAAAGGTGTTGCCAATGCATCAGCCTCAAATATTCTTATCAACCCAACACCTGCACCAAATGGAACAAGCGATCAACATTACATCAATGGCGTATTGCATAAAATTGACCAGGTGTTAATACCTCAATAGATTTGACAAGAGATATTAAACAAAACGTCCCGCATGTAGCGGGACGTTTCTTTTGTAGGAGTTAGAATGAGAGAATTAACCGAATAAACCACCTTTTTTAAGGGATCTAACACCCTCTGCTATCTTAAATCCGTTTTGATAAATTTCGATCTTATAATTTCCTGTTTGGAAATGCTCCTGGCGCATTGGAACCTGCACAGACTTACGTGTACCTTGTTCGTATTGAACAGTTGTTTTGTAAGTATAAGGTTTGTCACCATCCTGGCGGGTAGATAAGGTTGCACCACCGGCAGCATCTGTAATTACTTTACCATCAGGACCTGTAACGATCACATAAAGATCAGCAGGACCAGAACGGGCTACGCGGTTTTCAACATCAAAAGAAACAACCAGCTTGTCAACTTTTTTTGCAGTAGTAGTAGTTTTCTCTTTACCGTTGCGTTTTTCGTTAACAGGAGTAATTGAAATATTAGAAGCAGAGAAAGTAGACGCTACATCAACAGTTGAAGCTAATTCATCTTTTTCTGCAGTGGTAGTCTGCAAATTGGTTTCCAAAACTTGTTTTTCAGTAGTTAACTGAGTGTTATTGGCAGCCAATACCTGGTTTTCGCCGGTAAGCCTTGCATTTTCTGCTTCAAGATTAGCAATCGTTTGATTCAGTTGTGCTATTAAAGCTTTTGCTCTTCTTACTTCAGCATCGCTTGCATTTTTCTTGCTTAAAATGCTGCTGATCTCAGCTTTTAGTTTGCTGATTTGAGAGTTGTTATCACTTACCTGGTTTTTTAAAGTATTGTTTTCACCAGTTAATGCATCCAGTCTTTGTAAAGTCAAAGAGTATAAAGCTTGCGCTGAATCCTTTGCTGTCATAGCTTGTGTTACAGCTACCGATTTTTCCTGGATGGTTTTGTCTGATTCGTTTTTGCTGTAAAGAAAATAAGCCCAGGTACCCAAAAGGCCTGCGGCCAAAACACCAATAATTATATTCTTAGCGGTGTTGTTCGACTTCTTTACAACTGTTGTCTGCGAATTTTCAGCAGAGGGATAGTTTGTATTTGCCATCATTGAAGGTTTTAATTGAACGATATTTGATTTTTTTAGAGCTAGGTTGAAACTTATTTTTGGATTTTGCTGCACCAGTTTCGAAAACCGTGCCAGAAAAATAAGCCTCTGATTTGAATAATAAAAGCAATGACCTTAGAAAAGATATTGACCGATTTAAAGAAAGCTGCTTACAAACCTGTGTACTGGCTGGAAGGCGAGGAAGAATTCTTTATTGATCAGGTCATAGAATATGCTGAAAAAAGCATCTTATCTGAAAGTGAAGCCGGGTTTAACCTTACTGTTTTTTATGGCAGAGACACCTCTTGGCCTGACTTAGTTAATGCCTGCAGAAAATACCCCATGTTTTCGGACCGGCAGGTAGTTATTTTAAAGGAAGCACAGGCAATGAAGGATATTGAAAAGCTGGAAGCCTATGTTGAGAAGCCGCTTTCATCCACATTGTTATTTGTTGCTTATAAAGGAAAGAAAATTGACGGTCGCACAAAGCTTGCAAAATTGTTAAAAGACAAAGCTGTGCTTTTAACAACGAAGAAGAAGTACGACAATGAGCTTCCTGAATGGACCAGTGAGCTTGTAAAATCAAAAGGATATAGCATTACTAACAAAGCATTGTTTTTATTGATCGACCATATTGGAAATGACCTTAGCAGGTTGAACAATGAGATCAATAAACTTGCATTAAATCTGCAGGGCAGAAAAAATATAACTGAAGATGATGTTGAAACATTTGTCGGGATCAGTAAAGAATTTAATGTTTTTGAATTGCAGCAAGCCATTGCCAATAAAGATTTATACAAAGCCATCCGGATTATTCAATACTTCGAATCCAACCCCAAAGCCGGACCCATTCAGTTGATCTTTCCTTCGCTTTATAATTTTTTCAGCAAAGTGCAAATGGTCTATTCTGTTCCCTCCCGCGATGAAAAATCAGTAGCGGCGGCGATAGGAGTGAACAGTTATTTCGTTCGTGATTATTTGCAAACGGCAATGAAATTCGGCAACCAGGAAATTGAAAAAGTTTTGCTGTTGCTGCATCAATACAACTTAAAAGCAATTGGTGTGAATGCTATTGGAAGCACCGACGCTATGCTATTGAAGGAAATGACGGTGAAAATGATAGCTCTTTAATTTTTTAAAGAACCTCCAGGCTGTTTTCTTTATCCAGTGCTAATTGATTTTTCAATTCCTCTAATGAAGCATACTTTTCCTGGCTGCGTAAATATTTTTTTACCGTTACCCTGATTGTTTCACTATAGATCTCTTCGTCAAAATCAAAAATATTCACCTCAACCCGTTCATTTGAATTTAAAAGTGTTGGCCTGTTACCAATACTCAACATGCCTTTGTATTGAACACCCTTTACTTCCGCATAAACAGCAAAAACCCCGTGACCCAGGTGAATTTTATCGGCATCAGTGTATTCCAGATTCGCTGTTGGATAACCCAGTTTTCGTCCTAATTTGTCACCTTCAATTATAAGGCCTTCAAAAAAGAAATCATAGCCTAATAATTTGTTGGCGGTATCAACATCACTTTGAAGCAAAGCATTTCTAATTTGAGTTGAACTGACGGCAACTTCTTTTAAAATATACTTTGGTATTTCAAGCAGGCGGTAGTTATAGGTATCTGCTTTTTCTGCAAGCAGCATAAAATTACCCTGCCTGTCTTTACCAAAATGATGGTCGTAACCAATGATGATGGTATGTGGTTGAAATTTCTGGATCAGGAAGTTTTCAATGTATTCGTCTGCAGTCTGGCCGGCAAATTGCTCATTAAAAGGAACAATGACCAGGTGATCAATTCCGGTTTTTTGGAGCAATTCAATCTTTTCCTCGAGAGTATTGATCAATTGCAAATGCTCGTTGGGATGAACGATCTTTCGTGGATGAGGATGAAAGGTCACAATGATCGCTTCTCCCTGCACAGACCTTGCTTCCCGGATCAATGCATCAATAATTTTTTTATGCCCTTCATGAACGCCGTCGAAGGTGCCAATGGTGATGACTGCATTTGAAAAGCCGGGTAAATTCTCTATAGAACGATGAACCTGCATGGCGCTAAGATAAATACAGATTGCAGTTCACAGTCGGTAATTTGCGGATACAATAATCACCCGTTATTTTCCAGTAACTGTCAACTGCCAACTGCCAACTCATTTCTCTTTTTCTCTTTTGTTCTCTTAGCTTAGTTTTGCCGCATGTCACTATATACAAAAAGAGGAGTTTCTGCTCAAAAGGAAGAGGTTCATGCTGCAACAAAAAATATTGACAAAGGACTTTTTCCAAAGGCATTCTGTAAAATTTATAAAGATGTTTTAGGCAATGATGAGCAGTGGGTGAACGTCATGCATGCGGATGGTGCCGGCACAAAGAGCATTCTTGCTTATTTGTATTGGAAAGAAACCGGTGATATTTCGGTTTGGAAAGGGATTGCCCAGGATGCCATCGTAATGAATCTTGATGATTTGTTATGCGTGGGCATCTACGATAATATTTTATTTTCTTCTTCAATTGACCGCAATAAAAATTTAATTCCGGGTGAAGTGCTGCAAGCACTTATTGAAGGCACGCAGGAGTTTTTTGACAACATGCAATCCCACGGAATTGATATTGCTTTTTTAGGAGGAGAAACGGCGGACGTTGGCGATGTTGTTCGCACCATTGCCGTTAATGGAACGATGGCGGCCCGCTGGCAGAAAGAAAAAATTATAACCAATGAAAAAATACAGCCGGGAAATGTAATTGTTGGATTAGCAAGTTTTGGTCAATCTGTTTATGAAGGGGAATACAACAGTGGTATTGGAAGCAATGGACTGACCAGCGCAAGGCATGATGTGATCGGCAAATACTATAAAGAGAATTTTCCGGAAAGTTTTGATAATAGCTTAAGTGATGATGTTGTTTACATAGGCAAACATCGCATGACCGATGAAGTAAGTGTAAAGTTTCAGAATAAAGAAATCAAAACCAATGTTGGCAAACTCATTCTTTCGCCAACCCGAACATTTGCACCTGTACTAAAAAACATTTTGGAAGAACATTTTGACAAGATAAATGGATTGATCCATTGCAGTGGCGGCGGACAAACTAAATGCATGAAATATGTTCCCGAAGATGTTCATGTGATAAAAGACAATCTATTTGATGCTCCGGAAATATTTCAAATCATTCAACAATCCAGCGGAGCAGATGACAGGGAGATGTACCAGGTGTTTAATATGGGTTGCCGGATGGAAATTTATACGGACGAAAAAAATGCCGATCAACTGATCAGCATTACAAGAGGATTTGGCATTGATGCCAGGGTAATCGGTAGGGTAGAGGAATCAGATCAAAAGATGCTCACAATTAAAAACAATGACAACGACATTGTTTATTATTAGTAGATAATACATTTTTCTTTGCATCAAGACAAACCAGTTTCAAGCAGACGAGGTTTTTTACATTTAGTCGATATCTTTCGGCTTATTTAGTATTATCTGGAGATACTGTTGTTTTTTTATCGTCTTCCTGTTCTTGGATTACAAATGTTATTGGCTGTGTATGGTAAGCGTTAACGGGTTTCCCATTTTGCAAAGCAGGATTCCATTTTGGTCCAATTTGTACTGTTTTAACTGCTGCTTCAGCCAAACCGAAACCCGGATCGTTTAAAGCTTTTACGTCGGTTACACTTCCGTCTTTCAACACTAAAAATTTTACTTGGATTGTATAGGTTCCAGGATCCATTCCATTCGAGGCAGCAATCTCAATGTAGCGTTGCAATTGTGTTTGTAAATATCTTATCCATTGGTTTCTATCTATAGATGCCTCAATTTCAACTTTTGTGAATATAGGTTCATCTCCTGTTTTTTTATAGTTCTTAGTTGTAATAAAGATTACTCCAGTAACAGCGTTGTTTCCAAACTCTTTCACAAGAGGTTGTCCAATCCCTCTAAAAATAGAAACTATATCTGAAGGATCTACGTGAACATCATTTATTGATTGATACAGTTTTGCATTGTCTTTGCCATATAAAACAACCAAACTTTTTGATTTTCTAGCTTGCTCCCAGGAAATTTTATCAAAGTCTATTTCACTCAGCCCTAGTTTTTTTCCATCAACAATAATTTCCTTTACCTTGCTTTGATCAGTTTTTCGAGGAACTGTATCCGTTGTCATCAGTTCTAATGTAACTTCTTTGATTTTTATATTAGCCTTGCTTATTATTTCTACCACTCCATTTGCACCTTTCTGACCGTATTTTTCAGTGGCAGCTTGGCCTTTCAAAACAGATATAGATTCAACGCCTGAGGCCAGAAGTCGATTTACCTCTTCTCTAGTCACTTCTTTCCCATCCAAAATAAATAGAGGAGGATTTATCAAATCAGTACCCAAAAAATTCGATTTTTTGCCAGTATCCTGTTTTGAAGTATTAGGATCTTCAAGGGTTATCTCTTGTATTACAACTTGCTTTTGCGGTACAGTATCAACAATATTGTTTTCAGTTTTTTGCTGATCTAATGTGTGACCTATTGACTCTTCTAATTGAGACGGTACTACAGCAACTTTTTTGGTACGTATTGTAAAAGCAAGTACCGTGAATACTATTATCGAGAAAGCAAGGATGCGGCTTAAATAGTTAATCCGTGGGTTTTGAATTTTAGCAAGCATAGCAATTCTCCTTTTTATTGAGGTTTGAAAAAACTGGTTGGTCAATGAATTGAAGTGAGCCGGATAAGAAGAACTGAGGATCATTGCAGCCAAAGCGGCCGTTCCGTGTTCTCCAACAGCTTTTTTATCGGCAATAAACTCATGAATCAATTTTAATTCCCTGCGAATAAGCCAGAAGAAGGGATTACACCAGAACACAATCAACACCAACTGGACAAACAATTTGTCAATGGTGTGCTTTTCTTGCACATGCACTAACTCGTGTTCAAAAATTTGTTGCCCTGTTTCCGTTTGAAGATCGATGTCTTCATTCCAAAAAATAAAATTGAAAAAAGAAAAGGGAGTTCCCTTAACGTTCGTATTAATGAATTTTATTTTTTCAACCAATTGAACTGTGTGAGATCGTATAATGGAAAATACTTTTTGGAAGGATATTAAAATAGAAATCAAAAACACTCCCGAAATAATAGTATATCCCATCATCAACCATTGATCCGTTGACATTGATGGCCGACCACTAATCGTTACTTCCTGCAGGTAGCCACCGGCTGATTCAAATACTTGCAACATTTGTATAGCTTTAGCCGGCTCATCTGCCGAATGCATAATTGTGACCTGCACCACCGGCGCAATCAGGGAAATAACAATGGCAGCCAATAAATAAAAGCGGTTCCATTGATGAAATAATTTGTTTCGGAGCGCCAGGTAATAATATAAAAACAAAACACCCGAACAGATCATTACCTTAAGCAGGTAGAAGGCAAAGGCTGTCATTTTTTTCCTTTTTTAAGTTGTTGCAATAGGG
>JAGIAB010000145.1 GCA_017745135.1 Flavisolibacter sp. | reverse complement strand
GACCCGAAGACTTATTTGCCCCCAAAAGATTCCGCAATTACAACGGCAAATAAGAAGTAGTCTCTTAGAGAAAGTTAGTTGATGAAATTTTCTTCTTTCCACTTTTGTCTTGATACAAAAGTGGAGCAAAAAGTCAAGGCAAGCATTAATCGCTCCGCGAATCTTGCCGGCCTGCGCCTCTGGGAGACTCCGATAATTTATATAAGCGTCCGGCCATTAAAGCTAAACATTTGAGAGTGTGCCATGCTCTTGTACACAGTATTTACTACAGTTACAGTTGGGAAAGCGCTTAGCAGTCTTCGGCTTGTTTTCATCTGCGTGCCGCCGGAGCGGCAGATCGTGCAGTTGTTCTTGAATTAATCAATGCATAAACCGTCGAAATAAATACTTGCTGAATGCTATAATGAATCGTCGAACAGCAAGCAGCAGAGTAACGGAATCCAATGAGAAGCCTTAATTAAGTATGCGGCCATCCCTTCGATCTAAAGAACTTTCCAAGCGCCTTATTTTTCACTAAACGTATGTTCAAGGCAACCAAAAACAGGCAGTGAAAAATACAGCGCCTTCAAGAAACCGGTAATAGCACGAAGCGGAGTCTCCAAACTTAAGCCCTTCGAATAATAAACTCTCCCAAATGCGAGTTTGTGATAGGAAACTCGGAACTAAAGTCTCTCCCTCATCGAACTCGCTTGAACTTTTTGTTTCTTTTTCTTTCAAGAGAAAAAGAAAAGAGAAAAACAACTATAAAAAAAGGACTGAGCTACCTCAATCCTTCTTAAAAAAAATCTTCTTCAATTATTATCCTGCATTCTGCACTACCAATCTAAATCCGTTTCCGTGAATATTCACGATCTCAATGTTCGGATCATCCTTCAAATATTTCCTCAACTTGGCAATGTACACATCCATACTTCTTCCGTTGAAATAAGTGTCACTTCCCCAAATGCGTTTTAAAGCTTGTTCGCGAGGCAGCAGATCATTCATGTGCTCGGCAAGCATTTTCAACAATTCATTTTCCTTTGGAGAAAGGGTTTGCGTTTTGCCATCATGCGAAAGCTGGCGAAGCTTTGGATTGAAATGGTAGGAAGCTAAATCAAACTCACGGTTTTCCGCTTCTCGGTTCAGCTCTTCATTGCGTTTTAAAATGGCTTTTATTTTATGAAGCAACACTTCGCTGTCAAAGGGCTTGGTAATATAATCGTCAGCGCCGAGCTTATATCCCTGGATGATGTCCTCTTTCATGGTCTTTGCGCTTAAAAAGAAGAGAGGCACATCAGGATTGATATCTCTTATTTCTTCGGCCAATGTAAAGCCGTCCATATTAGGCATCATTACATCCAGCAAGCAAAGGTCAAATTGTTCTCTTTGAAAGGCAGCAAGACCAAGGCGGCCATCACGTTCCAAAGTAACATCGTAATCGTTCAGTTCAAGGTAATTCTTCAATACGCTTCCCAAATTCGGATCATCCTCGCATAATAAAATTTTAGCTTTCTTTTCTGCCATGACTAATGGGTTTTAATTAAATAAAATTAAAGCTTTTCGATTTACCATATTTCCCGTTTATTCCGTACAGTCACATCAAATATCTTTCCCGGGGCGGCGGAGTTCAAAGTCAATAGTTCAAAGTCAAAACTAACATTTTGGGCTCCTGACTTTGAACTTTCGACTCCTGACTTTCAATTACATTTGCCGCATGCATTTAACACCTGATAATAAACTTAAAAAACTGATTATTATTGGCGACAGGATTTTAATCCGCCCCAGCAAACCCAATGAACGTACGCAAACCGGTCTTTACCTTCCTCCCGGTGTGCAGGAGAAAGAAAAAGTACAACAGGGCTATGTTATAAAAATCGGGCCCGGCTATGCCATTCCCATGCCGCCGGAAGATGAACCCTGGAAGAACCAGGAGGAGCAGGTGCGTTATTTGCCCTTGCAGGCAAAAGAAGGCGATCTTGCCATTTTTCTTTTGAGTGGCGCCACCGAAATTATGTACCAGGACGAAAAGTATTTTATCGTTCCCCAGAGTGCTATTTTGATGTTGGAGAGGGAAGAGGATTTATAAAAAATGACTACCAATTAATTTATAAGCTGTGTTCAGCGAATTGAAAAAATTTTTATGTGCCCGTCATATCAAACCTTGATTCAGCACCTGTTGCACAGTTTACCCTGAGCGTAGCGAACGGGTACTCGTGTGCTACAACAATTCTATTCGGCACATTCAAACAGTTTTTCACCATTCACCATTCACAACGATTTCTATGAACATCTCTAAAAGTCAGCAGTTATTCAGCAGGGCACAGGAAAGTATTCCGGGCGGAGTGAATTCCCCGGTAAGAGCATTTAAAAGCGTAGGCGGAACTCCCATTTTTTTGCAAAGAGCCAAAGGTGCTTATTTATATGATGTCGATGGAAACGAGTACATCGACTATATCAATTCCTGGGGACCCATGATCCTTGGCCATGCGTATGAGCCGGTAGTAAAAGCCATCCAGGAAAAAGCATTGGAATCAACATCATTTGGTGCGCCAACTGAGCTGGAAATAGAAATGGCGGAGCTCATCAAAAGCATGGTGCCCAACGTTGACCTCGTAAGAATGGTAAGCAGTGGTACGGAAGCCTGCATGAGTGCCATTCGATTGGCAAGAGGCTATACCGGAAAAAACAAGATCATCAAGTTTGAAGGCTGCTATCATGGACATGCTGATAGCTTTTTGGTAAAGGCCGGAAGTGGTGTAGCGACCTTTAATATTCAAACAGTACCCGGGGTTACTGCAGGCGTTTCAGAAGACACTTTAGTTGCTGCGTACAATGATTTGAATGCTGTACAAAAACTGGTTGATGAAAATAAAAATGAGATAGCTGCCATCATCATCGAGCCAGTTGCAGGAAACATGGGATGCATTCTTCCCCAACCCGGATTTTTGGAAGGCCTTCGAAAATTGTGCACTGATGAAAACATCATTTTCATTTTTGATGAAGTGATGACGGGTTTTCGTTTAGCTCTTGGAGGCGCACAGGAACGATTGAAAATTGATGCTGATCTGGTTACCTACGGAAAAGTAATTGGTGCTGGAATGCCCGTTGGAGCTTTTGGAGGAAAGCTGGAGATCATGAAGTACATTGCTCCGTTAGGAAATGTGTATCAGGCAGGCACTTTAAGCGGTAATCCGCTTGCGATGATTGCCGGCTATACTTTGTTGAAGGAACTCAAACAAAATCCATCCATCTATCAGCAATTAGAAGAAAAGGGAAATTATTTGCATCAAGGCTTGCAAAAAGTTTTACAGGAAGCTAATACACCATTTGTTATTAATCATCTCGGTTCAATGATCTCCATTCATTTCAGCGATCATCCCGTTGTTGATTTTTCTTCCGCAGCATCAGCCAACAATGCACTGTTCAATAAATTCTTCCACGCCATGTTAGATAGGGGAGTTTATCTTCCGCCTTCCGCATTTGAAACCTGGTTTTTGTCGAATGCATTAACCACGGAAGATTTGGACAGAACAATTCAGGCAACTAAAGAAAGCCTGGCCGGGATCTTATAATTTTTTGAATATCCTGCTATCCGCATAGAAAGTACCAAAAGGCAAAATAGAGCCTGCCAGTGCAACGCTGGTTTGTTTCAGGGTAAAACGGTATACGGATATTGCCAGTACTACACTTGCCACATACCAAACAAACAATATACCGTGTGCCCAGCCAATGTACTTTACCAACTCCGGAATGCCCGCCATGTATTTCAATGGCATAGCTATGGCCAGTAACAAGATGAATGATATGCCTTCAAGAAGGGCCGAAAGACGCAAATGATTTTTTATGGATTTCATAGCAACGTGTTTATAAACTTCATATCAATGTAAAAAGAAAGAAATAATACCTACAATAATCAGTACTGCACCGCTGATCCTTTTTTCATTGTGCTCGATAAATTCTGCCGGTAAAAGATTGACACCTTTATTGCCCAGATTTACCAGGAGCAGAATGCCGGATATGCTTACAATGGCATAAACAATGGCAAGTAAAGTAACCGTTCCCATTCCCAATGCACCTGCTGAAAGAAAAAGACTCTCCACTTCCAGGCAGGGAGAAAGAAACATCATCGCAATAAAAATCAGGATCCATTTACGCTTACTGCGTTTGTATTTAGCAACATCCTGCTGTTGGCTATGATGATGATGCGGAAGGTTTACGGTATAATAGATCAATCCAAACATGATCAGTAAAATAGAAGCCGCTACATTAATGGCATGGCCATATTCCTCAGCCAGTTCCTTTCCAATCATGCCAAGCACCAGGCCTAATGCTACAGTGCCCAATACATGTGCAGTAGCTGAAATAAAAGTGACGGTATTAATGTCTCTTGCTTTCCAGTGTTCGGCCCTTGCAACGGCTACCAACGGCAACCAGTGATTGGGAATCAAGGCGTGAATTAAAGCCAGAATAAACGTACCCGCTACAAGACTAAACATGAAAAAAAATTAAACTTATTGTAAATAATTTAATGAACGTACCTGTAATTTTTACGTCCATCCTGTATTTCTATTTTTTTAACTGTGCTTAGGGAAATAGTTTTACGAAGGCCAAGAATTCTTGAATAAGTTCCGCTTACAGAAGTATCTGTGACAAAAATCCGGTCAAAATAAAATACAGTTTTTTTATTGTTCACATCAGTAAAACGGATTTCAAGCGAGGGAATTTTTTCAATACAAATCCACTGGCCTTTTTTATTGATACAATCCACTGAATCCTGCTTAAATGTTTTATAGATTGTTTGCTCACCTAAAGGGCCTTTTACAACAACCTCCTTCATGTCTGACTCTTTCATTTCTGAAAATTGTTGTTTGAAACTATTGACAGGTACTAAATAAGTAGAGCAGGAACATAATAATATGCTTGTTAAAAACAAACTTAAAATTTGCTTCATAATGTCAATCAAAATAAGCAATTGAAAACATTTATCGAAGCAATTCACAAGGCTTTAAACCTGTATGTTTTTTGAACGCGGTTGAAAAGTGCGAGATGGAAGAATACCCAAGAAGGACCGAAACTTCGGTAACATTCAGGCCTTTCTCGTACAGCAAATATTTTGCATGTTCCATCCGCTGGCTTTGATAAAAATCAAAAATGGTAGAACCGAACATTTCTTTAAAGCCTTTCTTTAAGTAGCATTCGTTCATGGCTACCTTCCGGCTCAGGGCTTTAATGGTAATGGGCTCCCCAATATGTTGCAGTAAAATTTCTCTTGCCTTAACAATTTTTTCCCTGTCGGCTTCGTTGGCTAAAAATTTATTGACAGAGGTATCAATTTCTTTTTCTTCCAAACAATCCAACGTGTACAGCAACAACATTTGGGTTTGTGCGTTCACAAAAATATTAGCGAGGTTACCTGAATAGTTGTGGTTGAGCAAACCTTCCAAAACAATGCGTGTGCGATTGCAGATGGAAAATGTTTTTGAAAAAGAATTTTGATGATGGAATGAAACCACTCCCTCGCTTAAAGTATTGTTCGAAGTTCTGAGCCCTATAAATTGTTCCAGCAAAGAAGAGGAAAAAGCAAAGCTTAAAAAATCAACACTTTCGGCTTTGTGCTCGCAATTAAAAGAAATATTGGCTTTGCACTGGCCGCATTCTTTTTCATCCCTGCGGCAGTACATATTACCAATACTGCAAAACTTCAGTTCCAAAAAATTCTGTTTTTGGTCTGATGGATTGTAGTGGTAATGGAATACTCCTACATCATCTGCTATCCAGCTTTTTGGCCGGGCAAATCTTTTAATGGAATAATGAACCGAACCGGGAATCTGGCTGGAGGCTTCAAACAGAAGCTCTGTACCAATTTCCTGGTGTTTAGGAAGAAAACTCTCACGAATAGCTACTGACTGCATCAGCCTGCAAATTTAAGGCGCAAATATGCTATAAGGAAAGTTTTCAAATTCAGACTTTCGTCATATTTATTACTTTCGCCGAATGCAGTCAAGTAATAACGGCTATGACTTCCAACATACCCTTGCCTCGGAAATTAGTATCAGCGGAGTAGGAATTCATACGGGCCACACTGTTGAAATGACGTTAAAACCCGCCGAACCCAATACCGGTGTTGTATTCAAAAGAATTGATCTTGCGGGAAGTCCCTCTGTAAAAGCGGATGTAGATAATGTTTGTGAAACCACCAGGAGCACCACGATTGAAGCAAACGGGGCCCGGGTGAGTACTATTGAACACCTGTTGGCCGCACTTTTTGGTAACCAGGTCGATAATGTTTTGATCGAGATCAATGGACCTGAAGTTCCCATCCTGGATGGAAGTTCGGAACCTTTTATTGAAGCCATCCAAAAAGCGGGCACGAAAAAGCAGGATGCCCAAAAAGTGTATTATACACTTCAGCACAATATCACTTTTTCGGACGATCAGAAAAAAGTGGAAATGGTGGCATTGCCTTATCATGATTTCCGTATCAACACCCTGATTGATTTTAATTCCCCTGTATTGGGAACCCAACACGCCGCTTTAAAAAATATTTCTGATTTCAACGAGGAAATTGCTCCCTGCCGCACTTTCTCTTTCTTTCATGAACTCGAATACCTGATCGATCACAATTTGATCAAAGGCGGGGACATTAATAACGCTATTGTAGTTGTTGATAAGCCGGTAACCGAAGACCAGGTAAAGCGGATATCAAAAGTGTTCAATAAAAAAGATGTCAAGGTTAATGAAGGCGGAATTCTAAACAACCTGGAATTGCGTTTTCCCAACGAACCGGCAAGGCATAAATTGCTGGATGTAGTTGGCGATTTGGCTTTGGTGGGAATTCCTTTCAAAGGACACATTATTGCTAACCGCCCGGGTCACTCCAGCAATATAGCCTTTGCCAAAAAAATCAAAGAGCATTTAAAGAAAGTAAAAAATAAGCAGCAGGTTCCGGAGTATGATCCGTCAAAGCCCCCGGTATATGATATTCATGCCATAGAAAGTAAATTGCCGCACCGTTATCCTTTCCTGTTGATCGATAAGATCATCGAGAAGGATGAAAAACATATCATAGGCATCAAAAACGTTACCTACAACGAACAATTCTTCCAGGGACATTTTCCCGGTAATTGTGTAATGCCGGGAGTTTTACTGGTAGAGGCGCTGGCGCAATGCGGCGGCATTCTTACCATACCTGATGACTCTGAGCATGACTACGACACCTATTTTTTAAAAATTGATAATTGCAAATTCAAATATAAAGTTGTTCCCGGCGATACGTTGATCCTGAAAATGGAATTAATGAATCCTGTGCGACGCGGAATTTGTGAAATGAAAGGAACTATTTTTGTCGGCGAAAAAATTGTTGCCGAGGCAGATTTAGTGGCACAAATTGTTAAGAAACCTAAAGTAAGAAAATGATCTCGTCGCTGGCTTCTATCCACCCCAACGCAAGAATAGGTAACAACGTTACAATTGATCCCTTCGCCGTTATTCACGACAATGTTATTGTTGGTGATGACACACATATCATGTCTCATTCCACACTTCTTCCATATAGCCGTGTCGGAAAAAATTGCAAGATCTTTCCCGGTGCTGTTATCGGTGCTATTCCACAGGATTTGAAATACTCAGGAGAGGAAAGCACTGTAGAAATCGGGGACTATACCACCATCCGTGAATGTGTTACCGTCAACCGCGGTACAAAAGACAAATGGAAAACCTCTGTAGGAAACCATTGTTTACTGATGGCGTATTCACACGTGGCACATGACTGCGTTATTGGTAATAATGTAATTCTGGCCAATGGAGTACAGGTTGCAGGGCATGTTGAAATTGGCGATTATGCGATCATTGGCGGCCTGTGCGGAATACAACAATTTACAAGAATCGGAAAGCATGCCTACATTGGTGGTCAAACGGCAGTTCGCAAAGATGTGCCTCCGTTTGTTAAAGCTGCACGTGAGCCCATCAGCTATATGGGAATTAATGTAGTAGGACTGCATCGAAGAAATTTTCCGCATCATCAAATCGAAACCATATCGCAGGTCTATCATCTTTTGTTTGTGGGCAATCACAGTACAACATCTGGTATCAACCTGGTTAAGGAAAGGATTGCAGACAATGAAATCAAATCAGAAATACTGCAGTTCATCCAGGATTCCAAGATCGGCGTGATCAAACGTTCTTCTAAAGCCGAACTGGATGAAGATTAAGATGTCCAAGGCGGGCAAGCGTTTCAATAGAGAATGGATCTTTCGAAACGCTGATCTGGAATTCAATTCATCAACTTCTTACGCAATTACAGGCCCTAATGGTTCGGAAAAATCAA
>JAGIAB010000144.1 GCA_017745135.1 Flavisolibacter sp. | reverse complement strand
CCTGTATTCTGTGCACTATGCACACGCAGGTTCCGGTGAGTTGCATCTTCGTCCCATCATTAATTTAAAAACAAAAGAAGGCAACCAGATGTTCCGCACCATTGCGGAAGAAATAGCCACCCTGGTTAAAAAATACAACGGTTCGTTAAGTGGAGAACATGGTGACGGCCGTTTGCGTGGTGAATTCATCAGGCAAATGGTGGGTGAAAAAAACTATGAACTGCTCAAGCAAATCAAATACACCTGGGACCCGGAGAATATTTTCAATCCAAACAAGATTGTAGATACGCCGTCGATGAACACGATGTTGCGTTATACGCCGGGGCAACAAACGCCGGCGTTCAAAACGATATTCCGTTTTCATAATCAGGATATTTTACAACATGCCGAACAATGCAATGGCTCCGGCGATTGCAGGAAAACACATCTCTCTGGCGGAACCATGTGTCCATCCTTCATGGCCACACGAAACGAAAAAGATACAACAAGAGCAAGAGCGAACATCCTTCGCGAGATGTTGACGAATTCAACAAAGCTCAATCGTTTCGATCATGAAGAGATCAAAGATGTGATGGACTTGTGTTTGAGTTGTAAGGGATGTAAATCAGAGTGCCCGTCGAATGTTGATATGGCAAAGTTGAAGGCTGAATTCCTGCAGCATTATTACGATGCGAACGGAGTTCCTTTCCGCTCTAGACTAATTGCGACCTTTAGTAAGTCTTCCAGGCTTGGTTCAATAGTTCCCGGCTTATACAATTTTGCTGTAACAACCCCGGCTATCAGCAACCTGATAAAAAAAGTTTCCGGGTTTAATGTGATGCGATCAATGCCCACATTGTATAAGACAACCTTGAAGAAGTGGTGGAAGAAACACCAAACGGCAAACGGCAAAGGGCAAACAGCAAAAAGGAAAGTGTATTTGTTCTGTGATGAGTTTACCAATTATAATGATACGGAAATTGGTATTAAGTCAATTTTATTGTTGGAGAAATTAGGATATGAAGTCATCATCCCGGAACATGAAGAAAGTGGCCGTGCATGGCTTTCGAAAGGGCTGGTAAGAGATGCAAAAAAGATTGCCAATAAAAATATTCAACTGCTAAAAAATATCGTCACTGCCGAAACGCCATTGATCGGAGTTGAACCTTCAGCCATTCTTACATTCAGGGATGAATATGTTGATTTAGCAGACGATGACCAGTTTGAAGCGGCGAAAGAACTGGCAAAACATGTTTTCATCATTGATGAATTCATTGCTTCCGAAATTGAAAAAGGAAATATCACAAAAGAAAATTTTACCAAAGAAAAAAGGGCGATCAAACTGCACGGCCATTGCCAGCAAAAAGCAATTTCCTCTGTAGCACCTTCTGTCAGAGTTTTATCGCTGCCTGAAAATTATTCTGTAGATGTGATTCCATCGGGTTGTTGTGGAATGGCGGGATCGTTTGGTTATGAGAAAGAGCATTACGATATCTCCATGAAAATAGGAGAGTTGGTTTTGTTCCCTGCTGTTCGCAATAGTAAGGATGGAACCATTATTGCTGCACCGGGCACCAGTTGCCGGCACCAGATCAAAGATGGTACGGGTAAAAAAGCGTTGCATCCTGTTGAAGTATTGTATGATGCATTGATGTGAGTTATATTTACCTGTTTGTAAAACGTTCGACACAATAACTAATTTAACTCTTGCCTATTTCAGAAAAATATATTGCTATCGTATGCAACCCAACTCCTGAAAATGAGAAATCATTACGCATTACAAACAGTATTGAAATTTTTTTGTCGGGAATAGATGTGCCCCATAAAATTTTTACAACCGAATGGCCTGAAAAATTTGATGAGTTTAGTGAAGTATGGATTGTGGGTGGTGATGGAACAGCCAATTGGTTTGTGAATCATTATTCAACTATCCAGTTGCCTTTAGCTATTTTTCCTGGAGGGAGCGGCAATGATTTTCATTGGATGCTTTATGGAGATCAAAGCTTAGAGCAACAGGTTGAGAATGTTTTGCAGTGCCAACCAAAAATGATTGATGCAGGTGTGTGTAATGAAAAGTTTTTTTTGAATGGAGTAGGAATTGGTTTTGACGGTGCCATCGTTCGTGATCTTCTGGGAAAGAAAAAATTGGGAGGGAAAGCCTCTTATCTTCTTTCAATATTGAAACAAATTATCGGTTACCAGGAAAAGTCCTGCACACTTCAAACGCCCAATGAAACAATCAGGGAGGATTGTTTTTTGATTTCAGTTGCCAATGGTAAAAGGTATGGCGGCGGATTTTTGGTTGCTCCCAAAGCCTGTGTTTTTGATGAACTGTTGGATGTAAATATCGTCGGGAAAGTTTCTCCTATTAAACGAATGAAGTATCTGCCTGTTATTGAAAAAGGAGAACATTTGGATCTTGAATTTGTTAAGTATAGAAAAACCGACAAGATCATTATTCATTCTTCATCTAAACTGCATGCCCACATGGACGGAGAATATTTTCAAACTGATTATTTTGATATAGATATCTTACCAAAACGCTTTTCTTTTCTCTGTTAAAACAGGTCTTCTTTTTCTTACAAACATTTTTACTAAAATCAATCCTGCAATAAAGCCCCCGATGTGTGCTGCATAAGCAATGCCTCCTGCTGCTTCATCTCCACCTAATGCTCCCATACTGTTGATCACCTGGAATACGAACCAGATTCCCACTGCAAGAAATGCCGGAACAGCAATGGTAAAGAAAAAGAAGATCCATATATGAACTCTTCGTGTCGGGAATAAAAGAAGGTATCCTCCCATTACTCCCGAAATAGCACCGGAGGCGCCAAGGCTTGGGACAAATGGGCTTTGACCGAAGAAAAAAGTTGAGAATACATGGGCTAATCCGGCAATAATTCCGCAGAGAAGATAGAAGAAAAAATAGCGGCTGTGTCCCATGGCATCTTCAAGGTTATCACCAAAAATGAAGAGGAAGAGCATATTGCCAAGAATATGCGCCAACCCTCCATGCATGAACATGGAAGTAATTAGTGTGAGATAAACATTGATGTGGGTAGGTTCCAATCCAGGTATGCGAACTCTTTGGCCCGTTACTTCATCAAAAACAACTCTCGATTGGGAAACAATATCACGTCCTGTAAGTATTTCGGCCGGTACAGTAGAGTAGCCGTAGGTGAAAGGAATATTTCTTCCCCAATCCTGCAAAAAAATAAATACAAGTATGTTGGCAAGAATAAAAAGATAATTGACTACAGGTGTAATTTGCCTGTCTCTGTTATCATCGCCAATTGGTATGAACATGTTTTTTCTATAGCAGTTGCAAATGGTGTTCCCATAAATAAAAAAGTCCTGTTTGGGAACAGGACTCAACGTACAGTATAAATATTATGGTTTAATAGTTATCTCTGTATCCGCCACCACCGCCACCGCGGTTGTAGCCACCACCTCCATTGCCACCGCGATAGCCGCCGCCACCGCCGCCTTTCTTGTAGCCGCCGCCACCGCCGCCGCCAAAGCTTCTCTTTTTAAATCCTCCGCCACCGCCTTCTTCTTTGGGGCGTGATTCATTAACAACGAGATTTCTTCCTTCTATCTCGCTGCCGTTTAATTGAGAAATGGCTGCTTGCGCCTGCTCGTCATTAGGCATTTCCACAAAGCCGAAGCCTTTGCTTCTTTGTGTGAATTTGTCCATAACGATTTTGGCTGAAGCTACTTCACCAAATGGTGTGAACAAGTTGGCAAGGTCCTGATCTTTCAGGCCCCAACTTAAATTTCCGACGTAAATGTTCATGTTGAGAAAAAGTTTTAAAAACAAAAAAAGTGTTTACAGCCGTCAAGAAACATTGAACATTTACAAACGTTCAAAGATTTGAGAAACTGAAAGAACACAATACATAACGAATATATGGGAATTTCATTTGATTACCTATAGGAAAAAAATGAAAGCTGCCGGGTATTTTTCCGGCCGCTTTCACTAAAAATGGATTTTTCATTTATTCCTTTATTAGGCTTAGTCGTTTCTGTCTGGCCATTTCCATTTGCAAAACGAACGATGTATAAACCTGCTTTGAGTGCCGAAATATTGATAACGGTTTGGCTCAGGGCGGAGGAAGGCTGGGCAAAACCAGCGTAGCCAATTAATCCGAAAACAAATAAGGATGCGCATTTTTAGATAGAAGTAATTGTTCTATAAGTCGCAAAGTATTAGTAAAATTTAGGGACAGTCTCTTGAGAGTTTTCGCTACTATAGAAACTGGGATGAGCTAATGATCGCAATCAAAAACTGTTCCTTGCTTCTGAGGGAGGTGACAAATTCAGCATAGGCGGGTACTCAAACAAAAAAAGTCCACACAAACCGTGTGGACTTTCCTTTTAAATTATGTGGTTTTTATTCAGCAACTACTTCAAATTCAACATCTGCGTTTTGACCATTACCAAAATCGATAGAAGCTTTGTATGTGCCTAATTCCTTTACTTCATCAACGATATGAATTTTCTTCCTGTCAATGTCATATCCTTTCTGATCACGAATAGCACGGCTGATCTGAAGCGATGTAACCGTACCAAAGATCTTTCCGCTGGTACCGGTTTTTGCGCCAACTTTTACAGGTCCTTCCTGTAATTTGGCAATAACGCTGTTGATCTGCGCCAGCATTTGGTCTTCTTTCTTTTTGGCAACTTTCAGTCTTTCTTCAAGTTGCTTGCGGTTGGATGGATTTGCTTCAACAGCCAATCCCTGGGGAATAAGAAAATTACGGGCATAACCGTTTCTTACTTTCACCAGTTCGTTTTTGCCGCCAAGATTATCTACATCCTGAATTAAAATGATTTCCATTGTTATTTGTTTTAGCCAATCCCGAACGTTCGGGACTGTCCTCTTCTTCTTTCGAAGAAGGTTAGGTTAAAAAATTATTTCAAAAGATCCGTTACAAAAGGCAATAAAGCCATTTGACGGGCTTTCTTTACGGCATCAGAAACCTTGCGCTGATACTTTAAAGAGTTGCCGGTAATACGGCGAGGTAATAATTTACCCTGCTCGTTCAAAAATTTCTTCAGGAACTCTACATCCTTATAATCGATGTAACGGATACCATATTTTTTAAAGCGGCAAAACTTTTTGGGGCGTTTTTCCTGCTTAATGGCGGTAAGGTATTTAATTTCATTTGGACGTGCCATGATTAACCCTCCTGTACTTTTTCGGTTCCTGTTGGTACGCCACTTCTCTTTTTCTGGTTATACTCGACGGCGTATTTGTCGAGTTTGGTAACCATGTGACGAAGTACACTTTCGTCACGCAGAAGCTGGATCTTCAGCTTCTCATTGAAGTCGGATGGCGCAGTAAATTCCACAACCCAGTATAAACCAGTGGTTTTTTTCTGGATGGGATACGCCAGTGATTTTAGTCCCCATGGATTGTCACCTACAATAGAGCCACCATTGTCGGTAACCAGTGTAGTGTACTTTTTTTGAGCGGCTTTAAATTCGTCGTCGCTCAAAACGGGGGTAAAAATCACCATCAATTCGTAATTGTTCATTACCCTTGTTTTTTGTTTAAAAATGATTGAAATCCTTACCTGTGGGGTAAGGGAGCGCAAAGGTAAGGGAAGAAGGTGATTTTAAAAGGCCGGAGGAGTGGTTTTTGGAGACATAGGGTGTTAAGATTTTCCTCCCGAATAAAAAAAGAGGAGCTTTGGCTCCCCTTCCTGAATCTATCATTAGAAAAAATTATCTCAGCCGGTCCATACTTTTTATCAGCTTTTCATCTTTACGAATGCCATTTAAGGCCATAATGTAGAAAGCCAGTATCGCAAAATAGATCACACAACTCAATGCAAGGCTGCCATTAACAAACTTGCTCATTTCGGCAAAACACAAAGCAATTAAAACCAGTGTCAGGATAATTCCGAAAATGCAAATACGCAATTGCAGCTTACGGTTATTAAAAAAGAAAATATTGATGAAGGCCAGCGCCCCGGTTAATGCCGCCACAATGGTTAACCAGATAGTGGATTGGGCGTCTACTGCAGGTTTTACATCAGCCTGTAAAACAGCACCCTGGTAAAAAGGTAATTTAAAAGTCAAAAATGCAAAAGCGGCCGCAAGTAATAACCAAATAGATTGTATACGCTGGATCATAACCAAATGTTTTGAACCGTTCTGAAAAGTACTTGAATAATTCGAAAAAACCGCTATCCTAATTCAGGATACAAAGGAAACTGCTGCATGAATGCATGAACATCATCCGCAACACCATTTACCATCGCGGCATCGTCAACATTCATCAAAACTTTATCAAGAAAATCAACAACGGTTTGCATATGCGCTTCATTCATTCCTCTGGTTGTAATAGCAGGAACACCAACTCGGATACCTGAGGTTACAAATGGGCTTTTATCATCAAAAGGAACAGAGTTCTTGTTTAAAGTTATGTGGGCTTTATCCAAAGTTTCCTGTGCTTTTTTGCCGGTAAGATTTTTATTGCGAAGATCGATCAGCATTAAATGGTTGTCGGTTCCTCCACTAATGATATTGTATCCTTTGGCAACAAAAGCTTTGGCCATAGCCTGCGCATTGATCTGAATTTGCTTTGCATACCGGGTATAATCATCGCTCAATATTTCACCAAAGGCAATCGCTTTGGCAGCGATCACATGCTCCAGCGGTCCGCCTTGTATTCCGGGGAATACAGCCATATCCAGCAAATTGCTCATCATGCGAATATTGCCTTTTACGTCTTTTAGTCCGAATGGATTTTCAAAATCTTTGCCCATTAAAATGATTCCACCGCGGGGGCCACGTAAAGTTTTGTGCGTGGTGGATGTAACAAAATGGCAATGCTCGAACGGAGAGGCGAGTAAACCTTTTGCAATTAAACCTGCAGGGTGTGCAATATCTGCCATTACAAAAGCTCCCACTTCATCGGCGACTTTTCTGATTCGTGCATAGTCCCAGTCGCGGCTGTAGGCAGAAGCACCACAAATGATCACCTGCGGTTTTTCTTTTCTTGCCACTTCTTCCAGTTGCTCATAATTCACCAGGCCTGTTTCTTTATGTACCCCGTAAAAATGTGGCTGGTACAATTTACCGCTGAAGTTAACAGGTGAGCCATGGGTTAAGTGACCACCCATGCTGAGGTCCAATCCTAAAATTTTATCACCGGGTTTTAATATAGCCAGTAAAACCGATGCATTAGCTTGTGCGCCACTGTGCGGCTGAACGTTGGCATATTCACAATTGAAAACCTCTTTGATGCGGTCAATGGCCAGTTGTTCGGTTTCATCAACAAACTCGCAGCCTCCGTAATACCTTCTGCCGGGATAGCCTTCGGCGTATTTGTTGGTCATTACATTGCCCATTGCCTGCATTACCTGCAGGGAAGTAAAGTTTTCCGAAGCGATCAATTCAATTCCGTTCCGTTGACGGTTTAATTCTTTTTGAATGATGTCAAATACCTGTTGATCTCTTTGCATGACGATTTTGAAATTTCTTTATGGTGTATTTATGATTGCTGTTAGGTTAAAAGAAGAAACTAAATTGTTTTCTCTCAAAGGTTGTTTGATTATGTACCGGACTGCATTACTACTATTTGTCTTCTCTTGCACAGTTTACACTGAGCGAAGCGAATGTGCACCCTTGTACGTTTGGTAATTCTTATTGTCAAAGTCAAAAAATAGTCTTACTGTTTTCAAGTCACATTAAAGAGCAAGCATCAGGTGCTTCGCGGAGCTCAGCATGACAA
>JAGIAB010000143.1:225-7759 GCA_017745135.1 Flavisolibacter sp. | reverse complement strand
AAAATGAAGACTTTGGGGTAGTCTCACAATTACAATCCATAGCTGTTTTTTGGGGAGACTTTAATTGCTGATACCAGGCAAAGGCAAGTACAATAATTGACAAGCCGATCAGGTAAGGCCGTGCTGGTTCCAGCCATGAGAAATTGGCCGCGATGCTGCTACTTCCGGCAAGCATAGCGATAACTGGAGTAATACAACAGAGAGAAGCAGCAAGAGCAGAAAGCAGGCTTGTGCCAATTACAGCACCAGATGATTTTGCTTTATTCATGGCATTTCTACTTTTTCGGTTTCTTTGTTGATATGTCTAAAGAAGGGCTTTACTATTTTCAGGTTGTCCTGGGTAAGAGAATAATAGATGGTCTGTCCTTGCTTTCTGGTATGAACGATGCCCCCATCTTTGAGTTTTCTTAAATGCTGAGATACAGCCGGAATGGTCATGCTTAATATATCTGATAGATCACAGGGGCACAGTTCTTTTTCTTCTTCCAATAAATAAAGAATTTTCAGGCGGACTTCATTGCCAGCAAGTGCCAGCACATTAGACAAGTTGCTAAATGATTTTTGTGCAGTTTTAAGCTTACCCTTACAGGTTTCAATCTGTGCTTGATCAGCGAACTGTCGAATACAAGTATTGCTTTCCATCCCTCAAAAGTAAGAGGAAATAAGTATTTAAGCAAATTCTTAAATAAGTAGCTTGTGCCCGAAAAGTAAGTTCAGAGAATGATAAAAAATATAGAGAATTAATGATGAGAAAGCTTCAATTCCTTATATTTGCCTGGACAGGCGAAAAGAGTTAAAAAGTGTGTAATTTACTCAATGTCATTTAGTTATGACACCCGTTTGACACCTAACCTTTGTTATAAACTGTTTTACAGGCGCTCAAGAATCCTGTTCTGGGCACGACGAAGCCCCGGAGGTATTACTTCCGGGGCTTTTTATTTTACAACAAGACCAAGGGCTAAAGTCTTAATAATTTTAAAAAAACTTATATTCACTAGGTTATTAATTAAGTACTGTCAGCAATTGATTTTAAATGTTCGACCTCAATCTCTTAGCCAAAAAATTGACTGGTTGCAGAAGCAGATTGGAATATTCATATTTTGAGATTTCAGAAGGTACTGGAATAAAACAAGATCGGCTAATAGCTTTTGAACAAGCTCTCATAGAACCAACAGGAGACGAAATACTTATTTTGGCAGACTTTTTCCGAGAAGATTATAAATATTTTATCAGTAATCAGCAATCGTCAGCTTCAGAGAATACAGATAGTTTATATCGTCAGTTTGATAAGGAGTTCACTAAAGAAGATCGTCGTGCGGTACAGGAGTTTCTATACATTTGCGAGTGTGAGGCTGATATATGGTCTCTTTTAGAAGAAAATAAAAAGCCCTTTCAGTTATCTAGCAAACGTTTTTCAACAAATAATGAAGCTGAAGAAACTGCCAGCGCAGTAAGAATATTTTTAGGCTATAAAGAAAATGAACTATTACAAAATATCTTTGATGACTTTAGGAATTTAGGCCTTCATATTTTTAGAAGAAAGCTACATAATTCGGGCCTGTCTGGAATTTTCATACAACACCCCGTGGCTGGAAAATGTATTCTCGTAAATTATTCAGAAGATCTTTACCGCCAGAATTTTACTATTTCACATGAGGTTGCTCACTCCATTTTTGATACCAATCAACTATACAATGTTTCATTTACTAAGGATGGAAAAGATATAAAGGAAATTCGTGCAAACCGTTTTGCAGCAGGATTCTTAATGCCAGCGGCAGTTTTGAAGAGATTAAAAGTAAGCACTTGGTCTGAAGAGATTTTAATTAAACTTGCAAGCCAATTTCGAGTAAATGTCATTGCTTTACTGTATCGCCTGACATCCTTAGAGTTAATTACTCAGAAGGAGTTCAATAAATTCAAAGAACTTAAATTGTCAAAAGAGTTTAAAGAAGATCCGGAATTAAAAGATTTGCCAAGTAAAATCGCTTTAGCTAAAATGCAAGTTTTGGAACGTGGATTATCCACAACCTATGTCCGAAAGTGCCATGAAGCATATTCGAAGTCTTTGATTTCGCAAAGTCGTCTCGCAGAAATATTGCTTACATCAGAACACGAATTACAAGAAGTATTGGCGCTCTTCAATTTAAAATTGGTTTATGACTTCTGATATAACCAAATTATTCCTTTTAAATGTTGTTGACTCCTGCTCTGTTTGGAATATTTTGTCTTCTTCAATTATTTACCAATCTTCTATACAGGCTGGTTGTTATTATGCATTAACCAACTATGTCAGTTATGAATGCCTTTATAAAAAAAGGAAGTGGAAAAGTGAAGGAGCAATCATTTCAAAATTAGAAAAGGAGATTAAGGCAAAAAGGTTTACGAATTGCGATATTACAATTGACGATCTCCAAGAAATAGCAATACTTGAAAATCGAAAAAATCTTGGCAAAGGCGAATTGTCATCAATAGTATTTGCAAAGAAAACAGGGCAGGCCTTTCTTACTGATGATAAAAAAGCAAGAGCTTTAGCTAAGGAGGTGCTAGGCAGCGAATTAGTCCAAACTACGCCACACTTGGTTGGATTTTGTTTTTATAAAAGGTATCTCTTAGACAGTGATTTTAATGCACTCATTGCAGAGCATAAGGCATCATTAATAAGTGGCTGGGGTGATCTAAGTCGTTTTTTTCAAGATGTTTATGAAGAAAGCCTAAGAATCAGGCTAATAGAAAGTAGGCACGAACAATAAGCTGCTGAAAAGAAAGACTTGACGTAATTAGAAAGCAGGTCAATGATATTTTCACCCTCCATAAACTAATCTTATGAATATAATTAAAAGAGAAAGTCTTCACGAAAAATATTTAATATACTCATCGAAGATATATTTGTTCTTTATTTTTTTACTGTTTACTTCATACAGTTATTCCCAAGAATCCCTAAATCTTGAACATGGTACCGCTGCTTTTATAATAAGAACCCCTAAGCAAATTGTGGTTGCTGTTGATAGCCGAGCAGTAGATGCCAACTATAATATTACATCTGATTCGGTTTGTAAGATCGGAAAATTCGGCACAATGTATTATGTTGTAAATGGGCTGTCTAGTCAATCTAATGTCTTCAATGTATTTCATTTGCTCCAAAAAGCTCAGGAGTGTAAAGGTTCAGTATATGATAAAATAAATTCTTTTGAGCAACTTGTCAAAGCGCCTCTTGTTAAAGCACTAACAAACCTCAAGAATGACACGGCTACATTTAATGAAGTAACAAAAAGTAGATCACAACTAGGCGTGAATTTTTTTGGAATTCGGAATGACACCTTGGTACTGATTAATAGAGGCTTTAAGATGATCGATGATAAAGATTCTATCGATTTAGATATTGAAAGAAATGAATGTCCAGGAAATTGTGATAGCATCGCTTACATTTTGGTTGGTAGCAATGAATTCAATAATCGGTTTTCATTGAGATATCCTAGGTTTTGGGAAAGAAATCTTGTTGAAATGGCTAAAACATACGTTCAAATGCAAATAGATGAAAAAGTGCCTGCGGTTGGAGGAGAAATTCAAACTATACAAATCACATTAAATAGCACTAATTGGTCCGCCAAAAATAACTGTAAATAACCTATAGTCTAGGAATTGTCTTTTCTAGGATGGATGTTTTTTAATTGTTGATAAACCTCAATGGTAGATAAATCGGCGCCAAAAACGTCACAATTTCAATAGTTATTATGATAATTCGTTAAAAGCGATCAAATCTTGCCAGAATTGGTTAGATAATTTTCTTGTTTTGAGCACACAGCCTTGTAAACTATTAGTTTACAAGGCTTTTTTATTTGGTGTTATTCTTGACAGGACTGTCTCATCTGCTTTGCACTTTTACCATCAAACTTGTACTCCTATCCGATTATAAATTTGACAGGACAGCATCCAGCATGACGACTTTTATAGAAGTAGTACAATCCCATAGCAATATTCAACAATACAAAACAGGCTTATTCCACTTTGCCTGGGCCCCATCAACTTTTGCATATTGTTCCACACCTTTACAAAGGTTTCCTACATAAGGTCCTGCGCCAGCGCGGCTTCGCGGCTATAGCCCAGGCAAAGGCGATAAATGGCCGCGCTGGCGCTATTGTTAACGTATTGCAATTCCGGGTAAGTCTTTTCACCGGACATTTACGCACCTATATTTTTACAAGATTATTTCCTTAAAACAACCAATGTGAACAAAAGAACAGTTGGAGTGGCCCTGCTATTGGCTGGCCACAGCCTGCACGCACAAGAGGCAGATACCCTGAAAGAGGACCAATTTTCGATACATGCCCAAACCACCGTCATCAGTCAATACAAGCCAGGATTTACAGCTAAATACACTGGTGATAACAGCCTGTTAACCGGCGAAGAAACACAAACGTCCTTAACCGCTACTTTATTTGCAGGGGTCCGTTTATGGAAAGGCGCGAGCGTATTTGTCAATCCGGAGATAGCCGGGGGCTCAGGACTTAGCCAGGCGATGGGTGTGGCCGCTGCTACCAATGGTGAAACGTTTCGCATCGGCAACGCCGCTCCTAAAGGGTACCTGGCCCGCCTGTTTTACCGGCAGGTATTTGCATTGAGCAAAACCACCACGTATGAAGCAAGCGATGCCAATCAACTGGGACAGCATACGCCTGATAAGTATGTTGCTTTTACGGTTGGCAAGGTGAGCGTAGCTGATTATTTTGATGACAACAAATACAGCCATGACCCACGCAGCCAGTTTATGAGTTGGGCCCTGATGGACAATGGCGCGTGGGATTACCCTGCCAATACACGCGGCTATGCACCCAGTATCATACTGGAATGGGTAACACCGCAACATGAATTACGGTATGGATTTTCGCTGGTTCCGTTGGTCGCCAATGGTCCAAAGATGAACTGGAACATATCCAAAGCTCATTCCCAATCATTAGAATATACACAGCGTTATGCCATTCATCAGCGTGCAGGCGCTATACGTTTGCTGGGCTTTTATACCACCACCAATATGGGCAACTACCGCGAAAGCATCGCCCTCAAACCCACCAACCCTTCCATTGAGAGTACGCGGCATTACGGCAACTCCAAGTTTGGCTTTGCCCTCAATGGCGAACAGGATATAACGGATGAACTGGGTGGCTTTTTCCGCGCAAGCTGGAACAATGGTATCCATGAGACCTGGGCCTTTACCGAAATAGACCGCAGCATCAGCGCTGGTCTTTCCCTTACAGGCACAAGATGGAAACGCAGCAATGATCAGGTGGGATTGGCATACGTAACCTCCGGATTGTCCAGGCCTCACCGGGAGTATTTAGCAGCAGGCGGCAAGGGTTTTATGCTGGGTGATGGCGCACTCAATTATGCGTGGGAGCGCCTGGCGGAGTTTTATTACTCAGCAGCACTTTCCAAAGACAAGATATTTCTGACAGGCACCTACCAGTTCTTAATGAACCCTGGTTACAACGGTGACCGCAAAGGCCCCGTCAATGTATTGTCAGTGCGGTTGCATGTGAACATTTAATTGCATGTACTTTGTGGCGATCGAAAGTGCCGATAGAGCCGCCTGAGTAAGGAGCCGGATACACTTACTGACGCAGCAACGAAGGCGTCACTCCTTTAGGTCCATTCCAATCGAAAGTACTAAAGGAGTTGGGCAGTCGTGCTATAGATTCGTAGGAATCGAGGTACAAGGTCTTTCCATCCGCTGTCAGCACCCCGTAATAGGGAATGGTCCATATCTTTCCTGGTTCAGTCGTCGTGTTAACCCCGGCAAAAGTGATCCTCGAGCCATCTTGCTCGTAGGGCCGTTGAAACAGTACACCCTCATCGTAAGAATAGTAAACTGGTTTACCGCCTTGAAAATAGTTGGTAGTGCCTTGTGTGTAGAATATCATGGCGTTTACATCCGGGTACCAACCGGGTTGGGTCGGCTGCGCCCAGGTGCCTACCATGCTGGGAGCAGTTTTGGGAAAAAGTTTCATCGTGCCGTTGGGGATCTCGACGATCGGGTTGGAACCACCGGTAAGCGATGACAGGTCTGCATTGAACGTGTAGACCTGCGGCTTATTGAATTGTTCTTCGCCGGGCAAGTCGAACAGGATGGTTACCGTGTACTGCCCCTGGCCATTCTTTTCTACATTCGTTATTTTCCCCGTAAACTCGCGATGATATTTATTGAGGACCAGGTGCGAAAACGCAGATACCGAGTTGTCATTCCCAAACCGGAGCGAGAGCGGCCGCGGAAAATAGTGATTGCCTACCTTGGCGGTACCGGTATATTCGGTGTTGTAGAAGGGGTATTTCCCACCTCCATTGTCAGGATCATCTTTATCCTTCTTACTACAACCCGTGCTCAATACAAGCACCACAAGCGCTATGGCGGCGATCAGCGAACGAACATTCCATCTTTTCATATAAAGGTATTTACTGGCGGCGAAAATAATGTCCCGCCAAAGCCGGTAACGTAGCATTGAGCCGGCGCCAGTAATAAAAGTGCCAGTGGTAGGAATTACTTATTGAAGGAATTGCCGGGAATGATATAAAAAAACAGGCTCGGCTGTCTTTTTCGACATACAATTTAATTTATGGTTAGAGAACTATTTACTCATGGCTGCAGGTGTTTTCCCCGTTTTGTCCTGTTGTCTTTTTTAAACGGCAACTGTACAGCCAGCTATAAGTAAACAATGATATTCCTATAATGGTAAATATCATAATGCGGACATCCTCAGTATTTCCTTTCGCTCCCCCGCCTGTCGGTAGCAGTTTTCTCCTATTATTCCGTTCTCAGACTCTTCACAGGATTTGCAAGTGCAGCTTTTACTGTTTGCATGCTTAAGGTGACAATTGCAATCAACAACATGGCAAATCCACAGGCAGCGAAAATCCACCAGCTAATGCTGGTTCGATAGGCAAAATCCTGCAGCCATTTATTCATTGCCCAGTAAGCCAGCGGCGTTGCGATCACAGTTGCCACAATTACCAATTTCAAAAAATCTTTACTGATCAATTGTATAACGCTGCCGACACTTGCACCCAGCACTTTTCTGATGCCGATTTCTTTGGTCTTTATCTGTGCTGTATAAGTGGCTAATCCAAATAAACCCAGGCAGGAAATAAAAATGGCGATGGCTGCAAAAGTTGTAAACAAAGTGCCTGCACGCTGTTGGGATTGGTAATGCGATTCAAATGTCTTATCGATAAAATTATAAGTGAAAGGTGTGTTGTTTGTATATTTTTTATACTGCTGTTCTACAGCTTTGATGGATGCCTGGGCGCCTGCTCCGGTTGTTCGCACATATAAAGTATTCTTTAATCCAGACGTTCTTATTAATAAAGGTGCAATAGGGTCTTTCAACGATTTAAAATTAAAATCAGAACCAGGCAGGTTTAAAGTGTTTATCGGCACCAATTCGGCAACTAAAAATGTAGCGGAATTTGAGTTGAAGTAAAGCCGCGTTACATCAGCCCTTGGGACAATTTTTCAGAAACAAAGGATGCAAAGACATATAAGCGC
>JAGIAB010000143.1:0-215 GCA_017745135.1 Flavisolibacter sp. | reverse complement strand
GAGGTTTTAAACCCATAGCTTTTACTGCCGTTTCATTCAAAATATATTTATCATAATCAGAAGACGTTCCCGTAAAATTTGTTCCTGCAATAAGCTGGTACTTCATCATAGGTATAAAATTTTTATCTGCCTGTACCCGCCAAACTATAAATGGAACGTCATTTGTTTTTCCATCCCAAATAATATCACCTGAAATCTCCGTTACGTTTGTAATG